>PANU01000111.1 GCA_002707745.1 Flavobacteriaceae bacterium | reverse complement strand
CCTGGGTTTTGTGGGTAATACAGGAAATGCAAAAACTACCGCGCCGCATTTGCATTTTGGAATTTATAAAGGAAGTACCGGCCCCGTAAACCCATATCCGTACGTTAAACAAACTGAAATACCCAAAATAACAACGGTAAACTACCTAACTCTAGGCGTTAGTAACCGCAACAAAACGTCTATACACCAAGGACCGTCTTCAGCACTTGCAGAAGTAGGAGAGCTGGTTAAAAATGATACTATTTCCATCCTGGGTCAATACAGCAATTGGTTTTACATACAGGCAAAAGACTCCTTAAAAGGGTTTGTGCCTCAAAACCGGGTAAAAGGACTTTCTTCAAATTAACAGATATTTAAGGTATCTCCACAGCTATTGCGAGTATCTTTAGCTCCCTATACATTTTAAAGTACACTTGTAATGGGGTAAATACGTACCGCTAACTAGCAACTATTAATCAATTTCGCTATGTCCATATTTTCAAAAATCAAAGAAACATTTTCAGTATTAAAATCGGTCGACGTGCAAGCCATTGCCAAACTGAGCCAAAAAATAGATTTGGGCGAGGTCATGAAAACCGTGGGTGAACTTGACGACCGACAAATGGCAGGCTTAATGCGCATGTTAAAAACCAAAGCCAGAAAGGGACAACACAAGCTACCGCCTATAGATGGCGATTTTTATGACCTGAGTTTAAAATTAACTCCGCACCAACGGGATATCCAGTTAAAAGTGCGTCAGTTTATGGAAAAGGAAATAAAACCCATTGCCAACGACTTTTGGAACAGAGCCGCATTTCCGCATCATATCATTCCAAAAATGGCAGCGCTAAACATTTGCGGAATGGCATACAAAGGGTATGAATGTCCAAATGAAACCTTTTTAATGGAAGGTATTATGGCCATGGAACTCGCCAGGGTAGATGTTTCCATTTCTACATTTTTTGGAGTGCACAGTGGTCTAGCTATGGGGAGTATTTACCTGTGCGGAAGTGAAGAACAAAAACAAGAATGGCTCCCAAAAATGCAGCGTATGGAATGTATTGGTGCCTTTGGGTTGACAGAGCCAAATGTGGGTTCTGCAGTTGCCGGCGGTATGGAAACCACCTGCTACAAAGAGGGGGACGAGTGGGTGCTCAACGGGCAAAAAAAATGGATTGGCAACGCCACGTTTAGCGATGTCACTATTATCTGGGCACGCGAAAAAGAAACACACCAAGTAAAAGGCTTTCTGGTACGAACCGATAACGCGGGTTATAAAGCCGAAAAAATGGAAAATAAAATGGCGCTTCGCACTGTGCAAAATGCGCTCATTACCCTTACCGATTGTCGCATCCCTGAAAGCGATCGCCTTCAAAAATGTGACAGTTTTAAAGATACCGCCAAAGTATTAAAAATGACCAGGGCTGCCGTTGCATGGCAAGCTGTAGGTTGTGCACGTGGCGCTTATGAAAGTGCTTTAAAATACACCAAAAAGCGAGAGCAGTTTGGAAAACCTATTGCAAGGTTTCAGCTTATTCAAAACCACTTGGTGGAGATGGTGGCAAACCTTACCGCCATGCAAACAATGTGTTTCCGCTTAAGCGAAATGCAAGACCAGGAAATCCTAACCGATGAACACGCTTCCCTTGCAAAAGTATTTTGTAGTATGAGAACCAGGGACGTTGTAAGCCGTGCCCGTGAAGTTATGGGAGGTAACGGTATTTTACTGGAATACGACGTAGCCCGCTTTGTGGCCGATGCCGAGGCCATTTATAGTTATGAAGGAACAAAGGAAATAAACTCCTTAATTGTGGGTAGGGCCATTACTGGATACAGCGCTTTTGTATCTTAAAAATACAGCCTGTTGTAAGCTACTTTTAACTTATTTTTGAGATGTGAAAGTCATTAACCTAATCTCTGGCCCCAGGAATCTCTCCACCGCACTAATGTACAGCTTTGCGCAACGTGAGGATACAGTTGTGCTGGACGAACCTTTTTATGCGCATTATCTTACCCATGCAAATGTGGCTGTAACGCATCCTTCAGAAAAAGAAATATGTGCTACAATGGAACGCAGCGAGCTAAAAGTTGTGCAACACATTAACAATCTTTCGGTAAACAAGCACGTATTTGTAAAAGGAATGGCGCATCATTATCTGGACAATTCGCCAGACTTTATACTGAAATGGAACAACGTGCTATTAATTCGTCACCCTGAAAAACTCCTAGCTTCTTTTTCAAAAGTGATAGAAAATCCTACGATTGATGATATTGGTATAAAAAAGGCTTCGGAAATTTTTGCGTATTTGAAATCGCAAGGAAAAACGCCCATAATTCTGGACAGTGACGAGTTGCTGAAGGATCCTTCAGCATATATAAAGGAGTTATGCGATTTATTGAAAATTCCTTTTACTGAAACCATGCTCAGGTGGAAAAAAGGAGGCATCCCACAAGATGGTATCTGGGCGGAACACTGGTATAAAAACGTGCACAATTCTGAAGGTTTTGCACTACAAAAAACCAGCAACCACCCCATGCCAAAACGATTACAACCTGTATTGGAAGAAGCTCTGATACATTATACAAGCTTAAAAGCGTATATTTTAAAAAATTAATTTTCCCTGCACCCTGTAGGACTAAGATAAACAGGCTTTATAACAATTTAAAGATAACCAAATGCTACAAAAACAAAACCCTAAAAACAAAAACATACAAGTATATGTTAAAGATGGGTTGTACCCCAGAACAGAAGCCAGGGTTTCGGTATTTGACAGCTCCGTGCAAGGTGGTGATGCTGTATGGGAAGGGCTACGTGTATATCCGGAAGGTGTAGTTTGCTTAGAGAAGCATTTAACCCGCTTACATGAAAGTGCTAAAACCTTGGCTTTTGTTGACATCCCCAGTAAAGCTGAAATTAAAAAAGCCATTAAAATGACGCTGGATGCCAATGGGATGAACGATGACACGCACATACGTCTTACCCTTACCCGTGGCGAAAAAATAACCAGTGGGATGGATCCAAGATTAAATCAGAATGGAAGCTGTTTAATTGTATTGGCCGAATGGAAACCCTTGGTGTACGATAACAATAGCGGTATAAAAGTACTAAGCACCAGCCAGCGCCGCAACGCGCCTCAGTATTTGGACAGTAAAATTCATCACAATAATTTGTTGAATAATATTATCGCAAAAATACAAGCAAACGTAGCAGGAAAAGACGCCGGGTTAATGCTGGACGATCGCGGCTTTGTAGCCGAACTTAACGGCAGTAATTTATTTATGGTAAAAAACGGAAAAGTGTTTACACCCTATGCACACGCTTGTTTGCCTGGAATTACAAGAGCCACGGTGGTAGAGCTTTGCCAAAAAAACAATATTGAAATTGAGGAGCAAGACATCACCCTTTCCCAACTCTACAATGCAGACGGTGTGTTTGCTACGGGTACGATGGGCGAGCTGACACCTGTTGTAGAAATTGACGGGCGTGAAATTAAAAAGGACGATTCCCTTCAGCAGGAAGTTTTGCAGTTGTTTTCTGGTAATATCCGTTCGTTTTGTGAGCCCCTCGATTAAAAATAATTACTTTTAGCGCCTTATACATTTAAAAAAAATACTTCAATGAAAAAAATAGTACTACTCACAGTATTGTGTGCCTCGGTAGCTTTTGCTCAAACTCCATGTGAAAACGGAATGGCTGGCGGCTTTCCCTGTGAAGATTACGACTTGCTGTCTAACGTCCCGCTTTCCACTTTTGAGGCGGATTCTTCAAGTGATTCCTGGGGTTGGACAGATCCCGATACCGGTAAAGAATACGCCATTATTGGTTTGAGAAATGGTTCTGGCTATGTAGACATTTCAGACCCTGTTAATCCTATTTACTTAGGTAGGTTAACCTCACCTGCTTTAGATGAATTTTGGGGGAATTGGCATGATGTAAAAGTATATAACAATCACGCGTACATAGTAAGTGAAATTGATGGTCACGGGATGCAAATATTTGACCTTACAAAGCTGAGAGATGTAACTAATCCGCCGGTAAACTTTTCAGATGATGGCGTTTATAATTTTTCCGGGGGTTCTGCGCATAACATTGCTATTAACGAAGACAGTGGTTATGCCTATCTTGTGGGTGGAAATGGCTTTAACGGAGGGCCTCAATTTGTAAACATTCAGGATCCTGTAAATCCTGTGGACGAAGGAGGTTATAGTGCCGATGGCTATACCCATGATGCGCAAATAGTAAATTATACAGGTCCAGACCCCGATCACCAAGGGAAAGAAATTTTTGTGGGGAGTAATGAAGACAGGGTGGTTTTTGTAGATGTAACAGACAAAGGATCACCTCAAAACCTTTCTACAATATCCTATAGTGATGTTGAATACACCCACCAGGGATGGTTTACCGAAGACCAAAAATACTTTGTAACCACAGACGAGCTGGACGAGGTGTTTAACGGGAATGATATTCGGTTAATTATTATAGACGCCACAGACCTTGACAACCCGGTGGAGCATATGCAGTATTTGGGAGAGACTACTGCCACAGATCATAATGTGTATGTAAAAGGAGATAAAATTTATCTTTCTGCATATTCTGGCGGAATGCGAGTTCTGGATATAAGCGATATAGCTAATAAAAATATTACTGAAGTTGGATTTTTTGATACCTGGCCAGCTCACGATAATGCGAGTGCCTCTATTGGAGATCCCGGAGCCTGGAATGTGTATCCCTTTTTTGAAAGTGGAAACCTGATTATTAGTAACTTTTCAGATAATGGAGGGTTGTTTGTAGTTCGTAAAAGTGGGACAACGATGTCGGTTCCAGAAAATGAATTAAAACAAATAGCTGTATTTCCTAACCCGACTACAGGAATTGTAACATTTGCAAGTGCAACTGAGGACTTGCGAAGCATTGTGCTGTTTGATGTAACTGGTAAAGAATTGCTGAAATTTGAAAATCTTTTAGGCTTGAATGCACAAATAGATATTTCGGCCTTGTCGCAAGGAATGTATGTGGCTAGAATTAACGAAACTACTTCCATTCAATTGCTGAAGAAATAAGAACTTTTTAAAATAAGTTCAAAAATTGCACAAACCTCACACGCTTTTAATGTCTGTGAGGTTTTTTTATACAGAAAACAGACGTTGTTGCTGTGCATAGAAATTATAGAAATCCTATAGAGTCATTGGTTTAACTTTAAGCAGGCCCGCCTGAACGTATCCTTCGGGCAGGCCCGCCCAAATGAGTTATTCGGGCAGGTCCGCCTGAACGTATCCTTCGGGCAGGCCCGCCTTATTCGGGCAGGGATTGAAGCGGCATCCTTTTTTGCTATGCATTCTAATTGAAGGAGGCTCTATAGATAAAAGCAAAAAAGATATAGCTGAAAGCCCGGTTGTGCGGTGAGCGATGGGAGTATGGGTAAAAGCTATGTGTGTTTCTTATGGGGTTCAAGCGCTAGGCCACCGAACAAGCCCGCCAAAAAACAACCTGGAAACCCAGCTTAAAAATCACCTAAAAAAATTTAGTAAAAATCCATTGTAATATTAAACAAGAAAAAACTATCTTTGCACCGTTGAAAAAAGGGGTGTTTTACGCACTCGTATATAACTAAAATAGATACAGTTAACAATGGCACAAGTTACAGGAAAAGTTGCACAGATTATTGGCCCGGTTGTAGACGTTGAGTTTGCGAATGGTGCTGAACTTCCAAATATTTACGACAGTCTTGAAGTAGATAACCACGGAAACAAATTGATTCTTGAAGTACAATCTCACGTTGGTGAAAACACGGTACGTACCATCTCTATGGACTCTACCGATGGTTTAAGCCGCGGTGTAGATGCTGTTGCAACGGGATCTCCTATTCAAATGCCTATTGGCGAAGATGTATACGGACGTCTATTTAACGTAATTGGTGATGCTATTGACGGTATTGGGGATCTTCCAAAAGATGGAGAGAACGGACTGCCAATTCACCGTGAGGCTCCAAAATTTGAAGATCTTTCCACTTCGTCGGAAGTACTTTTTACTGGTATTAAAGTAATTGACCTAATTGAGCCTTACGCAAAAGGGGGTAAAATTGGTCTTTTTGGTGGTGCCGGTGTAGGAAAAACGGTATTGATCCAGGAACTAATTAACAACATTGCAAAAGGTCACGGGGGTCTTTCAGTATTCGCAGGAGTAGGAGAAAGAACACGTGAAGGAAATGACTTGTTGAGAGAGATGTTAGAGTCTGGTATTATTAAGTACGGAGACGATTTTATGCACTCTATGGAAGCAGGTGGATGGGATTTGTCTAAGGTAGACAAAATGAAAATGAGAGAGTCTAAAGCAACGTTTGTATTTGGACAAATGAACGAGCCACCAGGAGCACGTGCGCGTGTTGCCTTGTCTGGATTGACTATTGCTGAGTATTTCCGTGATGGAGCTGGAGATGGACAAGGGAAGGATGTACTTTTCTTCGTAGATAATATTTTCCGTTTTACACAAGCAGGGTCTGAGGTATCGGCACTATTAGGTCGTATGCCATCTGCGGTAGGATACCAACCAACACTGGCAACCGAGATGGGTGCCATGCAAGAGCGTATTACGTCAACCAAAAAAGGATCTATTACATCTGTACAAGCGGTTTACGTACCTGCAGATGACCTTACCGATCCAGCACCAGCAACAACCTTTGCTCACCTGGATGCAACAACGGTACTTTCAAGAAAAATTGCCGAGCTAGGAATTTACCCTGCTGTGGATCCGCTGGATTCTACATCCAGAATTTTAACAGCTTCTATTTTAGGCGATGAGCATTACAACTGTGCACAACGTGTAAAAGAGTTGCTACAGCGCTATAAAGAATTACAGGATATTATTGCCATCTTAGGTATGGAAGAATTATCTGAAGACGATAAAATGGCTGTAAACCGTGCACGTCGTGTACAACGTTTCTTGTCACAACCTTTCCACGTGGCAGAGCAGTTTACAGGAATTCCAGGAGTATTGGTAGATATTAAGGAAACCATAAAGGGATTCAATATGATTATGGATGGGGAGTTAGATCACCTACCAGAAGCAGCCTTTAACTTGAAAGGTTCTATTGAGGAAGCTATCGAGGCTGGTGAGAAAATGTTAGCAGAAGCATAAAAAGTTCAGAGTTATGAGTTATGAGTGCAGCGTTGCTCATAACTCATAACTCATAACTCATAACTTATAAAGATGTACTTAGAAATAGTAACTCCAGAAGCTTCTTTGGTAAGCGGCGAAGTAGAAAGTGTAACGGTGCCGGGAATGGACGGTGAATTTCAGATGTTGAACAACCATGCTGCTATTGTATCATTGTTGGTGGCAGGGGAAGTTCGGTTTAAGGGAAATCCCACCATTGCCGAAGGATACGACAAAAAATTCACCCAAAAAGAAGGGAAATGGACGATGCAAATAAACGGTGGTACTGTGGAGTGTAGTGATAATAATGTGATTGTACTGGCAGACTAATTGTTTTGCAAATAATATTTTTTATAGAAAAGCATCTCTTACTGAGGTGCTTTTTTAATTAGGGCAATTTTTTTCTGAGGGAGATGTTCATGGGGCATAGCGGATAGGTGCCTGGGACTTTTTTATCACGTAGTACTCAAAACAATTACGTGT
Source organism: Flavobacteriaceae bacterium (assembly GCA_002707745.1). Classification (GTDB taxonomy): domain Bacteria; phylum Bacteroidota; class Bacteroidia; order Flavobacteriales; family Flavobacteriaceae; genus Marinirhabdus. The sequence goes on along the minus strand of PANU01000111.1, from coordinate 8,947 downwards.
GAACGCTCAGTCTTCTTCTAGTTGATTTAACCGGTCACCTCGACCTCACACAAGTAGCTAATTATACTGAAATTTTTGTATACGTAGGGCTATTCTTCTTCGGTTTTTTCCCTGCCAATTTTCCTGTCAACAATTCCAAATATTAAATTAATCAGCACTACTGCAACAGCTAGTATACCCAATTCCCCAAACATCCCGAAAGCTGCCAAACAACCTGCTCCGGCGCTACACCAAATAGTGGCAGCCGTAGTAAGACCATGTATGTCTTTCCCGTGCTGTACAATCGTGCCGCCCCCAATAAATCCAATGCCAATCACCACTTGGCTGAGCACCCTTGTGATATCTGAATATTCTTCCCCAAAAAAGCGTAAGGAAATAAGCACAAATATAGCGGAACCAAGTGCCACCAGGGTATTGGTCTTTAACCCAGCGTGTTTGTTTTTATATTCACGTTCAAAACCAATGAGCAGTCCCGCAACAATAGCACATCCCATACGCAATGCAAATTCGGTTATTTCCATAAAGGTAGTTTTATCAATCTTAAAATTACAAAAAGAAAGATGGGCGATGCGTTAAGACTTTCTTATAAAAACCATGAAGATCACTTGATGACGTTTTCAGTTTTTAAAAGAGAACCCTGTTCGGTTACAGCGGAAATATAAATTATTTACTGTGCTACAATGTTCAACACAGTGGGATGAAGATTTTTAATCTAATTGATTTTTTTCATAAAAGCCATAAAAAAGCTAGTACCCTTAAACATACTTCAAAATATCCCCTGGCTGGCAATTTAGCGCATCACAAATGGCTTCCAAAGTGCTAAAACGGACCGCTTTTGCCTTACCCGATCGAAGAATGGAGAGGTTCGCTTCTGTGATGCCCACTATTTCTGCCAGTTCCTTTCCTTTTATATCTCTTTCGGATAAAATAGTATCTAGGTTTATTTCTATGGGCATAGGTTATATAGTTAGGTCGTTTTCTTCTTTTAACAATCTTGCATTGGTAAGCGTGTTGGCTACCATTTTAAAAAACAATCCAATAATGGCCAAAAACAATGGTATAAAAAGATTGCTACCATACTGCAACGAAACTCCAGAATCATCAAAACTAGCTATCCAAATAGCCATATAGCTACCCATAGCACCAACGGCGGTTATTATGAAAAAGAGTCCGCTTTTATTTAAATTCCTGCTCACAGGTTCTTTCAATAAATTATTATCCATAAAAAAGCGAGCCGATTTTTTTAAGAACCACAAAGCAAAAAGCATCATACTATAGGTAAACATTCCTATAATTACAGCTACCCAATAAAAAAAAGGAAGATTCATAACGTCTTCATAACCGTTTACGGAAACATTCCCTATCGTATTATTAAACATCCCAAAAGGTAGGATAAATATAAACCCAAGAATTCCAGGAACCATCAAGATGAATAGTAAATCAATCAGGTTTTTAAGCACCATATTTTTTTTCATAAAATTATTGTTTAACGATAACAAATATACAAAAATTATTGTTTTTCAATAATTATCAATACTAGTTGTGCTTCTAAAAAGTTATATATCATTTTTTGCAATTAATAGAACACGAACGGATTCCCTTATAGGTGCTATTTTACACTTGTATTTATTAAATTTGGTGATCAACCACTTATTTAATACAAAATAGTTGCCAGCAAGGCAGAAAATAGAAGTATAACAGTAATATGAGTCAGGACAAAGGAAAACTTAAAAGATCACTTGGATTGGTAGATACCGTATTTCTCGCTATGGGGGTGATTTTGGGAGCAGGAATTTATGCCATTATTGGGGAGGCTACAGGTCTGGCCGGTAATATGATATGGTTAGCTTTTTTAATCGCCGCTTTTGTTGCGCTATTAAGTGCTTTGAGCTATGCAGAATTTGTTAGCCGTTTTCCCGATGCAGGAGGAAGTTTTGAATACATAAAACAAACTTTCGGAATGAAAACTGCGCTGTTTTTTGGTTTTGCAGTGGTCTGTACCGGAATTATTGCAAGTGCTGCTATTGCCATTAGCTTTGCCGATTACTTACAAAAACTTTGGGATTTGCCTAATTGGACTGCAATACTAGGGATTACAGTGATACTAGGCCTGATTGATCTAATTGGCGTAAAACATTCGTCCCTTACAAATATCATCGCAACGGTCATTACTTTAATCGGACTTGTTTTTGTAGTGGCATTGGGTTTTCCTTATATAGGGGAAACAGACCTTTTAGAGTTTCCTGAAAATGGATTTACAGGTATTTTAGCTGCAGGAGCGTTAAGTTTTTTTGCATATGTAGGCTTTGAAGATGTTGTTAAAACTTCCGAAGAGACCAAAAACCCCAGGAAAACCGTGAGCCGCGGAATTCTTATTGCCGCTGCGGGTGTTACCGTTATATATGTGTTGGTAGCCATGAGCACGGTTAGTCTTGAGTCTTGGCAAAATTTGGCTGGTTCAGGTTCCCCGCTGGCCACCGCTATTGAAGGTGAGGTTGGACAATGGGGAATTACAGGGTTAATAGTGGTAGCTCTTTTTGCAACAGCCAATAGTATACAAACCAATATTATAGGAACCTCACGTTTAGTATATGATATATCCAGGGATAGTGAATTAAAGTGGATGAAAAAGCTCGCATACATCCCAAAAAAACTTAGTACCCCCGTGTTTGCTACTGCTGCTATTGTAAGCTTGGTGATTGCTTTTGCGATGATTGGAAATTTGAAAATAGTGGCCTCCATTAGCAATTTATTTGTTTATATTGTTTTTTTGGCAGTGAACGTGAGTTTGATTACTTGGCGTATTCGCAACAAAAATAAAGAAAGAGCCCCTTTTCATATTCCATTAAACTTTCGGAACGTACCCATACCTACTATACTTGCCATAGCATCTTTACTTCTTATGCTGGGTTTTAATATTTATAATTTAAGCACTGGGGCACTTGGCGGTCATTAATACTGAAAACTCCTATTTTTTAAAGCAGGTTTCCATCTTTAAAAGCCCTCCCTACTTCTAAATTAAAATTTCAACGCGACAGGTTTTAAAACGCCTCAGGTATTATCTTTGTAGCATGCTACCCAAAAAACTCCAAAAAAAACTCGACGAGCGTACTGCGAACAATTCATTACGAAAGTTGGGGGCAGTAACAAATTTGATAGATTTTTCTTCCAATGATTATTTGGGCTTCAGTAAAAACAAGACAATTTTTAAAAGAACTGCTGAAATTTTAAACACTGAAAACCTGAAATTAAATGGAGCTACAGGGTCACGATTGTTGTCTGGGAATCATCAACTTTACGAACAAGCCGAACAACAAATCGCCAAATTTCACAACACGGAAAGCGCCCTTGTTTTTAATAGTGGCTACGTTGCTAACCTAGGCTTTTTTAGCAGTGTTCCACAGCGGGGCGATCTTATTTTTTATGATGAATTATGCCACGCATCCATTAGAGACGGTATAAAAATGAGCGATGCGAAATCTTACAAATTCAGGCACAACAACCTAAAAGATTTAACATCCAGATGTCATGTGGAGCGCCCGCCTGCGGAACGGGCAGGCAGTCGAAACCTTCATGAAACTTTCGAAATTTATGTGGTTACAGAAAGTGTTTTCAGCATGGACGGCGATCAGCCAGATCTAAAACTGCTAACCGATTTTTGCACCCAGAACGGCTTTCATTTAATTATAGATGAAGCCCATGCCTTGGGAGTTTTTGGGAATAACGGGGAAGGACTGGTTCAGGAATTAGGACTGGAACAGGAGGTTTTTGCAAGACTCGTTACCTTTGGGAAGGCACTGGGATGTCACGGCGCAGCAATTTTAGGAAGCAAAGCGTTACAGGAATATTTAATAAATTTTGCCCGTAGTTTTTTGTATACTACAGCCCTGTCTCCTCACACTGTTGCAACCATTATAAGTGGGTATGAGGAACTCTCAAAAACGCCGGAAAAAGTACGATTGCAATCTAATATTGAGATGTTTCAAAATGAAATAGCAGCCCGGCAACTTGAAAGTCATTTTATAGAAAGCAATTCAGCTATTATTAGTTGTATCATTCCTGGCAATGATCGCGTAAAACATATTTCAGAAATACTAAAAAAGAAAGGTTTCGATGTAAAGCCTATCCTTTCCCCAACCGTGCCCAAGGGACAGGAGAGACTTCGCATTTGCTTACACAGCTATAACAAACATGAGGACATTAGCCACCTTATAAAGCAATTGCATAGCTTGTTAAAAAAGGATGTCTAAGCTTTGTGCGCTCAGCCTTCAAATTGTCTTGTTTCTTACCTCTCTTCCGTCCTGTTTCTTAACTTTACACCATGAAAAACACCGAAACTTATTTCGTCACGGGCATTTCTACCGAAGTTGGTAAAACAATAGCCTCTGCTATCCTTACCGAAGCACTGCAAGCCGATTATTGGAAACCTATTCAGGCGGGCGAATTGGACAACAGCGACACCCATAAAGTACAACGGTTGGTGTCCAATAAAAGGACCACGTTTCACCCTTCAACGTATCATTTAAAAAGCCCCATGAGTCCGCACGCAGCGGCAGAACTTGATGGAGTTAAAATTTCAGCAAAAAAAATGAAACGTCCTGAGACTCAGAACACCTTAGTGATTGAAGGTGCCGGCGGAATTTTAGTGCCGCTAAATCAAACCGAAACTATTGTAGATCTTATTCACAAAGACGATAAGGTAATAGTAGTTTCCCGTCATTATCTGGGAAGCATTAACCATACATTGCTCACCGTAGCGGCCTTAAAAACACGTAATTTAAATGTCATTGGAATTATTTTTAGCGGTACCCAAAACCCTTCCACAGAATCTATTATTTCAGAAATGACAAAAGTTCCCATTCTGGGAAGAATAGAAGAAGAGCCTTATTTTGATGAGAATGTAGTGTTGGAATATGCTGCACACTTGGAAACAGGACTAAAGGGAACCAAGAGTCAAGAATAAATCAGAGCTATACAGTATTTTAGCGTCCGTCATGTTTCCTGTAGCAACCAAGCTGCGGTCCTGTTTCTTGATTCAAAAGATGTAACTTTGTGCAATGAAACTAGCAAAACGTGATCAAGCTTATATCTGGCACCCCTTAACCCAACACCAAACTGCCCGCCCGCCCATAGGCATTGTAAAAGCTAAGGGAGCATCGCTATGGGACGAAAATGGCACTGAATATATAGATGGTATCGCTTCGTGGTACACAGCTATGTATGGGCATAGTCATCCACAAATTGTCGAAGCTGTTTCCCAGCAAATGAAGGAGTTGGATTTTGTTATGTTTAGTGGGTTTACACACGAGCCAGCGGTAAAACTCTCGGAGCAATTGATGGAAATCCTTCCTGAAAATCAGCAGAAGATTTTTTTTAACGATAATGGTTCTACGGCGGTAGAAGCGGGCATAAAAATGGCATTGCAATTTCACCATAACGCAGGTGAAAAAAGAGACACCTTAATCGCCTTCGAAAACGGGTTTCACGGCGATACATTTGGTGCTATGAGCGCTTCAGGACTTGCTAGTTATAATGCTCCTTTTGAGGATTTTTTGCTGAAAGTGATACGTATTCCCACGCCACAATCAGATAATCTGGACGCAGTTTTGAAACAGCTAACTACTATTATCGCTAAAAACAATTGCGCGGCCTTTATTTTTGAGCCCTTGGTACAGGGGGCTGCGGGGATGAAATTTCATACTGCTGAAGGTTTAGATGCCCTTATCAAAAAATGCCAGGAAGCTGAAATTATTTGTATTGCCGATGAAATTATGACTGGTTTTGGTAAAACGGGAACCAATTTTGCGAGCGACCAGTTACAGAATAAACCCGACATAATGTGTCTGGGAAAAGCACTTACAGCTGGAATGTTTCCTTTAAGTATTACCAGTTGTAGCCAGCGGGTGTTCGATAGGTTTTTAAGTGACCAGGTAACCAAAGGTTTTTTTCATGCACATACTTTTAGTGCGCATCCTTTGGGGTGTGCCGCGGCCATTGCAGGATTAAAACTGTTGAGTTCGGCTGAAATTTTAGAAAAACGAACTTATATTGAAACGGCGCATCAACAATTTGCAAACCGCATAAAAAGTCACGTAAAAGTGAAAGAAGTGCGATGTAAAGGCGTAATTTTAGCGATAGACTTACAGGTAGAAATGGAGCGCTATGGGAATTTACGTGACACGCTATACCAATTTTTTATAGACCGTGGTGTTGCATTGCGACCCTTAGGAAGTACAGTATATGTTTTACCGCCTTATGTTATTACTGAAAAAGAGCTTCAGAAAATTTACGATACTGTTGAAGAGGCGTTGGCAATAGCTTAAATTTGCCAAAAAATATATCCGTGCCACAACCCATTTCCATAGTTGCTATCGCTTCTGTTTCTGCATTTGGTGCTTCTTCTGATAAAGTCTGGCAGCACTACAGAGATGGGGTGCCCTTATTTTCAGATGTTGAGGGTACCATGGTTTCAAAAATTACTTCGGAAATTGAAACCGAATTACACAACCTTCGGCATTTAAGCGACCGCTATAAAAATTTAGACAGGTCTGTATTACTGGCAATTTTGGCCACGAAAAAGTGTGCTGAGAAATTCGAATTTCAGTCAAATAACATTGGGATAAACATAGGATCTTCTCGTGGTGCTACGGGTTTGTTTGAAAAGTACCATCAGGATTTTCAGCAACACGGAAGGGTTTCTCCTTTTGCATCGCCCACCACTACGCTGGGAAATATTTCCTCCTGGGTGGCACAGGATCTGGGAGCAGATGGGGTTTGTATAGACCATTCGGTTACCTGCTCTACGGCTATGCATGCACTACTAAATGGAATGGCCTGGCTGCAAGCCGAAATGGCAGACGTTTTTCTAGTGGGCGGAAGTGAAGCCGCTCTTACTCCCTTTACCATCGCCCAGATGAAAGCGTTAAAACTATACAGTACTTCCCGACACCGCATGGCATGTGAAAGTATGCGCTTTCAGAAAAAAGAAAATACGATGATTTTGGGTGAAGGAGCTGCCGTGGCGGTTTTGGAAAGAGGAATTTCAGAAAGAACCCAAGCGGTAATTGCGGGCTACGGAATTGCCTCTGAAAAATTGGAGCACAACAGTTCTATTTCAGAAAATGCCGAATGCTTCCAAAAATCTATGCGAAAAGCCTTGGAAAGTGCGAGTGTTGAAACAGTAGACGCTGTTATTTTGCACGCCCCAGGAACTATAAAAGGGGATATGGCCGAAAAAAATGCTATTACTATCGTTTTTGGGAAACAACTTCCTTTGCTTACATCCAACAAATGGCTGGTGGGCCATACGTTTGCCACTTCAGGAATGTTAAGCATTGAAATGGCGGTACTCATGCTCCAGAAAAATAAATTTATTGAAAATCCCTTTTTTTCAAATGCACGGCATCTTCCGCAAAAGTTACAAACCGTACTGGTAAATGCTGTAGGCTTTGGTGGTAATGCAGTGAGTGTCATTCTAAAATTACCCTAAGACTTAATATTTGACTATAAGATTCCTGGGCGGAGTCAAAACTTGGTGGTAATGCTGTTAGTATAATTTTACAGAAACCTTTATAAACTCATATCAATTTTCCTATTTTTGAAATATATTCGAGACCTGTCAGGTTTCAACCACCTGACAGGTCTTTTCCATTTTTTAAATTATGATAAAACACAACTGGACCAAAGAAGAAATCCTAGCCATTTACAATAAGCCTATGATGGAGTTGCTATACGAAGCAGCCTCTGTACATAGGGAACACCACAACCCAAATCAGGTACAGGTTTCCACACTGCTTTCTATAAAAACCGGCGGTTGCCCGGAAGATTGTGGCTACTGTCCGCAAGCTGCGAGATACCATACCGATATAGAGGGAAACGATTTAATGAGCGTCCCTCATGTGAAAGCACAAGCCCTGCGAGCCAAAGCAAGTGGAAGCTCCCGTGTATGTATGGGCGCGGCATGGCGAAATGTAAAAGATGGGGAAGAATTTGACCAGGTGTTGGAAATGGTTCGTACCATTAACAAACTGGATATGGAAGTGTGTTGTACCCTGGGGATGATCACCGAAAACCAGGCGCAACGTTTGGCTGAAGCTGGTTTATACGCCTACAATCACAACTTAGATACAAGTGAGGATTATTACAAAGATGTGATTTCTACACGTGCCTACCAAGACCGGTTAGCTACCATTGGGAATGTTCGTAAAACGAATGTGACAGTTTGTAGCGGCGGAATTATAGGCATGGGCGAAGCTGTAGAAGACCGTGCAGGAATGTTGGTGGCGTTGGCAAGTTTAAGTCCGCAACCAGAGAGCGTACCTATTAATGCATTAGTACCGGTGGAAGGCACCCCAATGGGTGAAATTGAAAAAGTAAGTATCTGGGAAATGATACGCATGGTGGCAACTACCCGTATTGTGATGCCACAAACCCAAGTGCGTTTATCTGCCGGCAGGACTGAAATGAGCCGCGAAGGCCAGGCCATGTGCTTCTTTGCAGGGGCTAATTCTATTTTTGCAGGTGACAAGTTGTTAACAACCCCAAATCCAGATGTAAACGAAGACATGAAAATGTTTGAGTTACTGGGGCTACAACCCATGAAACCCTTTGTAAAAAAAGCCCAGCCTGAAACGGTAGAAGCGCAATATTCACAGTACAAAGAACAGGGCGAAAAACCCAAATGGACCCGTCCAGGCCATACCATTGACCGTAATGAAGCGGCAAAAGCAAAGGCTAAACTTTAACGAAATCTAATGCACATAACTTGTTCATTCTGCTATATTTGCCCAAAATTTAAAAAAATATAGTTATGAAAAATGTTTTAATGGCAGCCTTTTTTGGGTTGCTTCTAGTTGGATGCTCTGGAGACGATGATGGAGGTGGTCCTACGATCGGGGATTGCAACCAGCCATCTCAATTTACTGAATTTAATATCACCCAAACTTCT
>PANU01000110.1 GCA_002707745.1 Flavobacteriaceae bacterium | reverse complement strand
TCTATTAGAAATACAGAGGTTAAATTCCGGCAAATTTTAAAATGGGTTACTTGTTTTGCTCTTGCTGTTAACGAGGTAAATGCCTCGCTGGGGCGTGTGGTTACTGCTCCAACCAATGGTAGCGCAGGAGTTATCCCGGCTGTTTTAATGTATTATCTTGTCATCGAAAATCATGACGGAAACTTTGATGATATTAAAAAATTCCTGATGACTGCCGGTGAACTTGGCAGTCTTTTTAAGAAAAACGCAACCATATCTGCCGCCATGGGAGGCTGCCAGGCCGAGATTGGAGTTTCTTCTGCCATGGCTGCAGGAGCCTTAACCGAACTTATGGGAGGTACGCCTGCACAAGTGCTTATGGCTGCCGAAATTGCTATGGAGCATCATTTAGGGCTTACGTGCGATCCCATTGCGGGATTGGTACAAATACCCTGTATAGAACGGAATGCTATGGGAGCAATAAAAGCCATAAATGCCTGTGAAATGGCCCTGGATGGCGACCCTTCAAAAGCAAAAATACCTTTAGACAAGGTAATTGCTACTATGTGGGAAACAGCAAAAGATATGACTTCAAAGTATAAAGAAACCAGTGAGGGCGGACTTGCAGTGCAAGTAAATATGAGTGATTGCTAACCTATAGGTTGCAATTTTCTTTTCTTCTGGAATCTATTAAATGAATAATTTTCCATCCTTCTTTAAGTTTTGCTATTGTAAATGCATTGGCGCCACAATGGCTAAAATTTCCATTTACCCAAAACTGATACGGCGTCCAAACGTGAGCTAGGTTGCCATCTACTGAAATTTGATACTCCAATAATTTTTCGTCCCATTTTTGATTTGCAGGGCGGTTAGCGATGGCTGTTAGCAATTGAGACAGTGAGCCTTCTGTAAGTTGCGGTATCCCCCGGCCATCGGTTGTGGCAGTTTGCAAGGTAAGTTCTTTAGCGAGCACACTTCGCATTAAAACAGTATCTCCTTTATGAAATCCTTCAAAAAAAGTAGCTACAAGTTGTTTTGCATTTGCTTCCGTGAAGTTTGTTTGCGCTGTTGTTGAAAGCGTGATAAATAGCATAAGTACACCAAGAAGCGTTTTCATATGTAGAATATTTAATGAGTTCGATATCAAAATTACTACTTTTACAGTTCTAAAAATCATGCTATGAGTGTTGCAAAAAAAGAATACAAGAGAATTACCACCAAAACCCTGGTGGATATGAAAAAGAAAGGTGAAAAAATTTCAATGCTTACAGCATACGATTTCACTATGGCGAAGATCGTGGACGGTGCGGGGATAGATGTTATTTTGGTGGGAGATTCGGCCTCTAATGTCATGGCGGGACACGAAACCACCCTGCCTATTACACTGGATCAGATGATTTATCACGCATCTTCTGTAGTTCGCGGGATAACCCGTAGTCTGGTGGTTGTGGATATTCCTTTTGGAAGTTACCAAAGTGACCCTAAGGAAGCACTTCGTTCTGCCATTAGAATTATGAAAGAAAGCGGTGCACACGCCGTAAAAGTAGAAGGTGGAAAAGAAATCAAGGAATCGGTTAAACGAATTTTAAATGCAGGAATCCCCGTAATGGGGCATCTGGGATTAACGCCGCAATCTATCTATAAATTTGGAACGTATACTGTGCGCGCCAAGGAAGAAGAAGAAGCCGACAAGCTAAAAGCAGATGCCAAATTATTGGAAAAAGTTGGCTGTTTTGCCATAGTGCTGGAAAAAGTACCAGCCAAACTAGCCAAAGAAGTAGCCAAAAGTGTTTCTATCCCAATTATAGGAATTGGTGCAGGAAACGGCGTAGATGGGCAAGTACTGGTAACTCATGATATGATCGGGATGACCAAAGAATTTAACCCCAGATTTTTACGTAGGTATTTAGATCTAGACGCCGAAATGACGGGTGCCTTCCGTACCTACAGCGAAGATGTAAAGTCTGGAGATTTTCCAAATGATAAGGAACAGTATTAAGTATTGAAAACTAAATTTTACAGGTCTTTATATTTCAAAATAAATACTATGCAAGCATAATACTTTGCGAGAATAGTTTATTTTTACATTTCAAATAAAACAAAAAAACATGGATTTAAAAGCAAAAATGCTTCGCGACGATGCACTTAAAGGAAAAACAATAGTGGTAACAGGTGGTGGTAGCGGCTTAGGGAAGTCCATGACCACCTATTTTCTTGAACTGGGTGCCAATGTGGTGATTACCTCCAGGAATATTGAAAAATTAGAAACTGTAAAAAACGAACTGGAAGCCCAGACAGGTGGCAAAGTCCTGCCCGTACAGTGTGATGTTAGAAATTATGACGAGGTGGAGGCCATGGTGCAAGCTTCGATTAAAGAATTTGGTACCGTAGATGTATTATTAAACAACGCCGCAGGGAATTTTATTTCGCCTACAGAACGACTTTCAGCAAATGCTTTTGACACTATCATAGACATTGTCCTAAAGGGAACAAAAAATTGCACGCTTGCCTTTGGAAAACATTGGATTGCTGAAAAAGAAACCAACAAAACCGTTTTAAATATTGTAACCACGTATGCCTTTACAGGGTCTGCATATGTAGTGCCTAGTGCTACTGCCAAAGCTGGTGTATTAGCATTAACCCGTTCTCTTGCTGTAGAATGGGCAAAATACGGGATGCGCTTTAACGCCATAGCCCCTGGCCCCTTCCCTACCAAGGGCGCATGGGACAGGTTACTGCCCGGGGAATTAAAAGAAAAATTTGATCTTGCTAAAAAAGTGCCTTTAAAACGTGTGGGAGACCATCAGGAATTAGCAAATCTTGCTGCGTATTTAGTCTCAGACTTTTCAGCATACCTCAATGGCGAAGTAATTGTTATTGACGGGGGTGAGTGGTTAAAAGGCGCCGGACAAATGAATCTCCTGGAAGAAATCCCCCAACAAATGTGGGATATGCTCGAACAAATGATTCGGGCAAAAAAGAATAAGTAACAGGCATATCCCACAGATGCGTGGGTGGTAAAAGCCACAAAACTTTTTCAAATTATTTCTGTTTTGGGGCTTTTGCCGGTACTCAATTCCAGAATGATTCGGGCAAAAAAGAATAAGTAACAGGCATATCCCACAGATGCGTAGGTGGTAAAAGCCACAAAACTTTTTCAAACCAGTTCCGTTTTGGGGCTTTTTCTAAAAAAATAAACTTCTTTTTATAGGAAGAAAGATAATTGAGGGAACGTTTAACGTACTAGTATATCTAATTTTTACAACCAGTCTAAATGAATTATATTTTAAATATCTATTCTTGTTAACTTCAAATTCATTTCCTTTTTTATATCTAAAAAAATTGTTCACTTCCTGTTAACAAATATCATTTTCACTCCGCATAATTAATCGTATTTTTATCTTTTAAACCAGAGGATACTTCATGGGTAAAATAATTGCTATTGCCAATCAAAAAGGAGGCGTGGGGAAGACAACCACTAGTGTAAATCTTGCCGCATCGTTAGGAGTTTTAGAAAAAAAAGTGCTCTTAATAGATGCAGATCCGCAGGCCAATGCCACATCGGGTCTTGGAATAGATGTAGAAACTGTGGAGCTTGGTACCTACCAGCTTCTGGAACACACTGCCAAAGCCACTCAAGCTATTCTAAAAACAGAATCTCCTAACCTGGATATTATCCCGTCGCACATAGACCTGGTAGCCATTGAGATAGAACTGGTTGACAAGGAAAACCGTGAGTACATGATGAAACAAGCCATCACGGATCTTAAAAACAGCTACGATTATATTTTAATAGATTGTGCCCCTTCTCTTGGGCTATTAACTTTAAATGCCTTAACTGCCGCAGATGCGGTTATCATTCCAATACAATGTGAGTATTTTGCTTTGGAAGGATTAGGAAAATTATTGAACACCATTAAAAGTGTTCAAAAAATTCACAATCCGGCACTGGATATAGAAGGCTTGCTCCTCACTATGTACGACTCGCGTTTACGCCTATCCAACCAGGTGGTGGACGAGGTGAAAAAGCATTTTGATACTATGGTGTTTAAAACAATCATTCAACGAAATGTACGTTTAAGTGAAGCACCCAGCTATGGAGAAAGCATTATTAGTTACGATGCAAGTAGCAAAGGAGCCAATAATTACTTAAGTTTGGCGCAAGAATTAATTGAAAAAAACGAATAGCGTTTTATGGCGAAAGCAACAAAGAAACAAGCCTTAGGTCGTGGTCTTTCAGCACTGCTGAAAGACCCTGATAATGATATACAATCTGCTCAGGATAAAAATGCGGATAAAGTTGTTGGGAATATTGTGGAACTGGAGCTCGATTTTATTGAGGTAAATCCTTTCCAGCCCCGTACCAGTTTTAATGAAGAATCGTTGCGGGAATTAGCTTCTTCTATTAAAGAATTAGGAGTAATTCAGCCAATTACTGTTCGCAAACTTGGTTTTAACAGCTACCAGCTGGTAAGTGGAGAACGTCGCTTTAGGGCTTCCAAACTTATAGGCTTATCTAGCATTCCTGCGTACATCCGCATTGCAAACGACCAGGAATCTTTAGAAATGGCTCTTGTTGAAAACATTCAGCGCCAGGATTTAGACCCTATTGAAATTGCGCTCTCCTACCAACGCTTAATTGAAGAAATACAGATTACGCAGGAAGCCTTGAGTGATCGTGTTGGAAAAAACAGATCTACTATCGCCAACTACCTGCGGTTACTAAAATTAGATCCTATTATCCAAACAGGGATGCGGGATGGTTTTATTTCTATGGGACACGGCCGTGCCCTTATTAATATTGAAGATGTAGACGACCAAATAGATATATATGAAAAAATTATATCCCGAAAACTCTCTGTAAGAGATACTGAAGCTTTGGTACGCAATAAAAAATCCCCAGAAAATCAGACTTCTCCCGCCAAAAAAGCACTCCCTACGTATGCCAACAAAGCCCGCAGGGAATTAAGCAGTATTTTAGACACCAAAGTTGATGTAAAAGTATCCAAATCCGGGAAAGGTCAAATTGTAGTTCCCTTTACTAATAAGGATGATTTTAATCGTATCCTTATACTTCTTAAAAGTGAAAAATAAACTTATATATCTGTTTATAATTTTGGTTTCGGCCACTACCCTAGCCCAAACCCAGGATTCGCTTTCGGTAGAAGAAAATACCCAATTGGTGGTAAATGATACGCTGCAACCTAAAAGAGCGTATGATCCGTTAGCTCCAAGCAAGGCTGCTTTTTACTCGGCTGTGGTGCCAGGATTAGGACAAGCGTACAACAAAAAATACTGGAAAATACCAATTGTTTACGCGGGTATTGTGTCGGGGATCTATTTCCACATAAAAAATGACCGCGATTACGATACGTTTAGAAATGCATACAAACGAAGGTTGGCTGGTTTTACAGATGATGAATTTTTTGGAGATGGTGCTACCCCAATTATAAGCAACGAAAGACTTATAGACGCACAGCAATCGGCACAAAAAAATAAGGACATAAGCATAATTGTTGCACTGGCATTTTATATGGTCAATATTATTGACGCCAATGTAGATGCACATTTAAAGCAATACGACGTAAGTGACGACCTCTCACTGGAACCGAATTTTGAACTGAACCCAATGGATGCGCGCCCCAATTATGGGTTGGCGCTAAAATTCAATTTAAGATGAAGCTAGCACTCTTAGGATACGGAAAAATGGGCAAAACAATTGAAACCCTTGCAACGGAAAAAGGACATGAAATTGTATATAAAAAAGGAAGCGATTTTGAAGAAGGCTCTCTTGCCAATGCGCAAGCTGCCATAGAGTTTTCAATTCCCGAAGCTGCCGTTGCCAATATTAAAATGTGCCTGGACAACCATATTCCAGTAGTTTCAGGAACAACGGGTTGGTTATCGGCTTATGCTGAAATGGAAAAATTGTGTGAAACCCGTAACGGAAGCTTTATCTATGCGTCCAATTTCAGTGTGGGGGTAAACCTGTTTTTCAGTATTAATGATTATGCTGCAAAACTTTTGGCACCTTGGAAGGAATATTCGGTTTCTATTGAAGAAATACACCATACACAAAAAAAGGATGCCCCAAGTGGTACTGCTATTAGTATTGCTGAAGGAATTATTAAGCATTCAGATAAAAAATCCTGGAGTATGGATACCGTTTCCGAAGCCACTATACCCATTGAGGCTAAGCGGGAGGGTACTATAAAAGGAACGCATACCGTTTCTTATGTTTCAGAAATTGACACCATTTCCTTAAAACACCAAGCCCACACCAGAGATGGTTTTGCGAAAGGTGCTATCTTAGCGGCCGAATGGCTGGTGAATAAGAAAGGCGTGTTTACAATGAAGAATGTACTGGGAATATAGTGATGAGTAATGAGTGGTGAGACCGCTACGCTTTGAGAGATGAGTTTGTTAGTCTCTAATTGAAATGATCTTATAAAAAGATTGATTTTGAGCATTGGCCTTGAGTGTACATCGGTAAAACGATAATGCTTGTCCGATGGAGCTTTTTCAGCAATGGCGGAAAAAAATTAAGAAAATAAAAGTTAGTTCCCTTCTTGAGAGGGGTTAGGGATGTGTTTATCCCGTACTATAATAAATTGATACGTTAGAAACCTAACGACTAAAGACTATTTAAAATGAGCTGGACTGGTTGGTTATTATTTATTTTAATTGTGCAGGTAATACACTTTCTTGGAACGTGGAAACTGTACATAAAAGCTGGAAGACAAGCCTGGGAAGCTGCTGTACCTGTATACAATGCAGTAGTTTTAATGAAAATAATAAATCGCCCGTGGTGGTGGACTATTTTACTATTTATTCCTATTGTAAACCTCATTATGTTTCCGGTAGTATGGGTAGAAACTCTTCGCAGCTTTGGAAGAAACAGCAATGCAGATACCTTTCTGGTTCTTATTACACTAGGGCTATATATTTTTTATATTAATTATACCCCGGAAGTCACCCATATTAAAGACCGAAGCTTAAAACCACGCACTTCGGGCGGAGAATGGGTAAGTTCTATTTTGTTTGCTGTAGTAGCGGCAACTATAGTACATACGTACTTTATGCAACCCTTTACCATTCCAACCTCTTCTTTGGAAAAAACATTATTGGTAGGAGATTTTCTATTTGTAAGTAAATATCATTACGGGGCAAGAGCACCTATGACGCCTATTTCATTTCCAATGGTCCACGATACCATTCCAGTTGCTGGTGTAAAATCGTATGTAAAAGACCCGCAAATCCCGTATTTTAGATTTCCAGGATTTCAAAAAATAAAAAGAAACGACATTGTGGTTTTTAACTGGCCGGTAGACACGCTTATCGATATTAACCCAGCGTCTATGCGGGGAAGCGTTCAGAAACCTATTGATAAAAAATCGAATTACGTTAAGCGTTGTGTGGGATTGCCAGGAGATTCCTTATCCATTAAAAATGGCAGGGTTTTTATAGACGGAGAACCTTTACAATTGAATGACCGTGCTAAAATTCAGTTTGGCTATCAGGCAGCTACCAAAAAACCTTTAAACATATCATTTATAAAAGAACGTTACGATATAACAGATATTTACCCAATAAATCGTGATGGTACAGTATATCAATTTCATGCCACAGATGAGGCCATTGAAAAGTTTAAAAACTATCCGGATGTCTTACAAGTGGCAGCCACAAATGAAACCGACAACGGTTATGACCCATCTGTATTTCCAAGCGATGCGCAATACAGTTTTAACAATAACTTTTTTGGTCCCATTTACATCCCGGAAGCTGGAAAAACAGTTGCTATTAACTCACAAAGCATTCCCTTTTATAAGCGTATTATTGAAACGTATGAAGGTTCTGAAATGGGCATCGATAACACCATTACACAAAATGGAACCCAGGTACTCCTAAACGGACAAGCACTAACAGAGTATACCTTTAAAATGGACTATTACTGGCTAATGGGAGACAACCGAAACAATTCTCAGGATGCAAGAACCTGGGGTTTTGTACCCTTTAACCACGTGGTAGGAAAGCCCGTTTTTATCTGGATGAGTTACGACAGCAATACTGGTTCGGTACGCTGGGATCGCTTGTTTACTACCGTTGGGGGGTCCGGTAAACCTGTTTCCTACCTAATTTATTTTGTGATTGCTGTGATTGGTTGGTTTGCTTTTAATTTTTTCAGAAAGAGGCGTAAATCGGCTAAGTAGTTAGGAGGTTGTGACAGGTAAGAGTTTTCAGTAATTTATTTTTATGGAACACATTTTATTGCACCCCACATACTTCCCAAGCATTTTACAAATGGCAACCATTGCCCAGGCTAAAGCAATTGTATTTGAAATACAGGATAATTACCAGAAACAGACCTACCGTAACCGTTGTTATATTGCCCATACCAACGGCAAGCTCTTACTTAATGTGCCCATAAAACACAGTAAGGATGGTTCCCGGCAAAAAATGAAAGATGTAGTGGTGGAAAATGCGTTTCCATGGCAAAAAGAACAATGGAGAAGTATTCAGAATGCGTACCGCACCTCCCCTTTCTTTGAATATTATGAAGACGAACTCGCTCCCTTGTTTCTGGAACCTGTAGGAACGTTGTTGGATTTTAACCTTAAAATTTATGAACTCCTAGCAGGTTTAATTGGTATAGAGACCACTACTTCGCTTTCTAAAGTTTACGAAGTAAGTCCAACAAGTATTGATAAACGTTACCTGGCAAATGCAAAGACGGAACGGCAAACAGAATTACAGCCCTACACACAGGTTTTAGAAGCACACCACGGATGGTTACCCAATCTTTCGGTATTGGACTTACTTTTTAATGAAGGTCCTAATACCTTAAACTATTTGGAGTCTCAGAAATTAAAAAATATCCCCACCTAGCCATCCAGAAATAGAAGAATACCAGTTTTTTTAAGGATATTGGAAAAGGCTAAGTAACCTGGTTACCCAATTCCTTAGAACTTATCTAGGAACTACAGTAGCTCCCTCAGGCTTTGCAAACACATCGGCATCCAGTTTTAAGCTGGAAACAGTAACTTTATCAAACCTCCTGTCATTTCGTTCATCGGTTGGTTTGTTATTTGCAACGTTATACCAGGTTAGTTTTGAAGGCAACAACAATCCATTTACCTCCTGCCACTGGTCGTATTTTATAAAGTGCCATGTATTACTTTTTTCACTAGTTCTGTAAGTAACTGTGTAGCCTAACCAAGACATTTTATTGGTTTCAGGGTCAAAATACAGAATGTATTCGTCTTCCGGGGAATCCCCTACACCTGCTTTATACCCCACTTTTATAGGGTTATAGGTTTTTCCTGCAAGTTCTGTTGGTTCCATTTCAGTATATATAATACCTGCATCACCTAAAATATAGGGCATTGCATAAAAATAAAACATCAGGTTATGATAAAACCTGGCATTACCCTGGTAGGCATCTTCCTTGTTTTGCAAAACCCAAACATCATCCCCATCATATCCAATAGACCAGTCTTTGTGTTCAATTTTTGTTTTTCGGTTACGTAAGTCAATGGTATGGGTTTCGGTGCCTCCTTTGCCATCAATTTCAAAACAAAGATTATTCATTTGGCTCCAGGTATTCCAACCTCCATGAGCAGCAAAGACCGATGTGAGAGCCGCTGGATGGTTTTGAGAGGTAGTATCGGCTTCAAAAACTTCAACAGTATCGTTTGGCACTGTTGTATCTTCTTTTTTAGCATCATTTTTACAAGCCAGCAATACGGAAACTGCGGTAACGATCATCACTAGTTTTTTCATTGGTTTTGGTTTTAGGTGTGTATAAATGTAAAAAAGCTTCGACTTGGTTCGAAGCTTTTTTAGAAACCTTTATGAAGAAAGGTACTAGTTTTTAATGATTTTTTCGGTTAATGTACCTTTTTGGGTTGAAATTTTAATGAAATACATTCCATTTGCAGTTTCTGAAAGGTTTATAACTCTACTTGTGCTGTCTTGTGAAACAACTTGGGTAGTAATTAATTTTCCATCCAGCGCATATACTGCAATACGTTCAACCTGAACAGCTGCTTCCCATTGAAGGGTTATTTTATTTTGCGTAGGGTTTGGATAGATTGCAACCGTTTCCACTATATAATTTTCAACACCTAATGTTACTGATTCATCCAGATAATCCGGGATACCATTGTTGTTGGTGTCATCATCGGTCGGGCTGCCGTTGTTGTTATAATCTTCGTCTGCCGTAAGGGTACCATCTTCATCATCATCAGCATCCTGAAAATTTGGAATTAAATCCCCGTCCGTGTCATCATCGGTAAGGTCGCCGTTGTTGTTTAGGTCTTCTATGACATCCGGGAGACCATCTTCATCGACATCGGTAAGCGGCGCTGGGCCATCGGTAGCAATAGTAAAGGATTGGTTTGCCGTATAGCAACCTGTTTCAAGGTTTTGTAAACCTACATAAATGACTTGGGGATTAGATAAATTTGCGTAGGATGTAGGGGTTACAATTGGATCAAAAAATGCTTCTGCATCCATTTGGGATTCAAAATAAAATACCATAGACTCTATTAAGCCTCCAGCAATTAGTTCTTCATTTACTGTTAAGTCGAAATTTGCAAATCCATCTCCATCTCCATCAAATACATATAAATTGTTAGGCTGACCAATGATAGGCAAACCTAAAACCTGTAAATCTAATTCAACAATTTCAAAACAACCCTCCGGAATCATATCGTTAGTAACCCTAACATATATAGTCTGAGGATTTGAAATGTTTATATAATTAGTAGGGGTAACTATATTGTTTGTTTGGCTAAGCGCATCTGCTATATTCTCAAAATACCCTAACATCCAATTTTGTCCATTTAAAATTTGTGTCTCCCGAACCGTTAAATCAAATTGCTCAAACCCCGTATTTTGTGAATCACAAAGTGCAATAGAATCTGGACTTTCGGGCTCAGGGTTTGGTAAAACCCTAAGAGTCATTGCTGTCGTGTCAAAATCTCCATTGGTGTCATTTTCAACACGCACATAAACGGTTTGTGGATTTATAATATTAACGTAGGGTGATGTTAAAGGCGATACTCCAGAATTAGCATTATTCTGTGTAAAATGATAGGTAACTGTGTAATCATTTGGGTTTTGTCCTCCTAAAATTTCCAAATCCTTATCCTGAAGATTAAAAGATGCAAACCCATCATTTGGTTCACCCATTTCATCACATACATTAAGAGGTGATGGCTGATTTGCCGTAGCCTGGCCAAAAGCAGCCGTAAAAGTTGCCATAACTACAATTAAAAGTATATATTTTTTCATATCTGTTTTTTTTTTTGCAAATATAACTGTCGCTTATTTATTTCCAATAAGTTAGCTTAAAAATATAAAAACATTAAAAGCTTATTTCCAGATACTAATTCCAATACTATATTTTAATTAAAAAGAGGCTGTCTAAAAAATGTATTCATATTGTCAAACTGAGCTTGTCGAAGTTTTAGCAGTATTGACTATCAATACATTTCGACAGGCTCAATGTGACACATTCATGATTTTGACACTTTTTAAACAGCCTCTCTTTTAGAAATATTAATGAAGAACTGTACTAGTTTTTAATGATTTTTTCGGTTAATGTACCTTTTTGGGTTGAAATTTTAATGAAATACATTCCATCTGCAGTTTCTGAAAGGTTTATAAAACTACTTGTGCTGTCTTGCGAAACAACTTGCGTAGTAATTAATTTTCCATCCAGCGCATATACTGCAATGCGTTCAACCTGAACAGCTGCATCCCATTGAAGGGTTATTTTATTTTGTGTAGGATTTGGATAGATTGCAATCGTTTCAGCTAACAAAGATTCAACTCCCAAAGAAGCATCTGTTTCAATGTCAAAACTCTCACAAAAAACACAGCCATTATCCAGCCGTTCTACGCGAACATATAAGGTCTGAGGATTCGCTATATTTTGATAGTTTGCAGGATCGAGAAGTTGGTTCATATTTGCCTCACAATCTGCTTCTGCTTCAAAATAAGAAAATATAAAATTGATAGGATCCTGCCCACCTATCATAGCAATCTCGTTGGCAGTAAGGTCAAATTCTGTAAACCCATCCAGATCTTCATCCGGAACATATATATTTTCTGGTGCTGTTGCTATGGTTGGGAGTACTTCCAAATCCATTGTGGTAACCTGCCAGTCTCCATTTAAGGTGCTGGTTACCCTTACAAATATTAATTGTGGGTTACCCGTATTTATATAGCTTTCGGGATCAGGAAACGCATTTTGACCTCCTAATGCATCACCGCTGGTAGGGTGAAACGTAACTACCACATTAGTTTGCCCTCCTATAATTTCGTCTTCACGGCTGGTTAAAT
>PANU01000109.1 GCA_002707745.1 Flavobacteriaceae bacterium | reverse complement strand
TCTGCATCTTCCACTTGCACATAATCTAATCCTTGCACCCACGTGGCATATTCACTCACTTTCCCCTGATCTATGTAAATAAGCTTTGCCGAAGAAACTGCCTGCAACGCTTCTGGTGTTGAAGGAAAATCTTTAGCTACGCGTTTAAAAATTACAAGGGCTTCATTACTTTTTCCAGAATTATCATACAAAAGGGCTTTTTTTAGCAATGTTTTAGCAACATAGCTGCTTTTAGGCATTTCGTTAATAAGCTTGTCATAGGCTCTTAAAGCCTCGGCTGTTTTTTCTTGGCTTAAATAGGTGTTTCCTAACTCATACAATGCATCGTCACGATACACAGATGTTGGAAAGTTTTTGGCAAACTCCTGTAACCCCTCAATTTTAGAGTCTGTTCTATCCACAAAACCGTAGCTTATTGCTTTTTGAAACGAAGCGTAATCTTTGTCGGGCGTGCCTAACTCAATGGCTTTGTTATAACTTTCCATTGCTGGCCAATACTGGCTGGTCACAAAATAGCTATCTCCCAGTCTCACATATGCATCTTTTTTTCGTGCATCGTTTAAACTGGAAGTTTCTACATAACTCTTAAAGTTTGCAATGGCATCGGTATAGTTTTTTAATTTAAACTGGTTGTATGCCATATTGTATTTACTATGCTCCCACTCTGGTGTTTGAGATGCTGAAGGTAATTGCACAAATTGTTTGTAGCCAAGTAAGGCTTCTTCAAAATTGGTAAGCTGAAAGTCACTTTCGGCTTTCCAATACGTAGCTCTTGCGGTAAAGGTTGCGTCGCGAGGCTCCTTTAAAGATTTATTAAGCATTGCAATGGCCTGGTTGTAATCACCTCCGTTATACAATTCAATTCCTCGGTAAAAGGCTACTTTTTGATACGCCAATTTATTTTCAAAATTTTTATTGTTTTCCAGTAACTCCATCGCTCCCTCGTAATTTTTAGAAGTGATATAACTATCTATTAACAAGTCTTTTAACGTGTTATTATTTGGGTTTTTAGGATACGCTTCCATAAACCCGAGCAGTACTTCGGGTGTGCTTTTATAGCTGTTTCCAATTTCGTAGCTTAGTTTTGCGTAATTAAGATAGGCATCTTCTTGTATTTCAGCAGAAAAGTCCAATTCTGAAGCATTTTTAAACGCATGTAAAGCCTGTTGTTTTTGATCTAATTTTAAATAGCTTTCAGCTAGATGGTAGTATGCATTTTGAGCTACAGCGTCATTTCCATCTATAATTTTATTGAATTCGCCAATCGCCTTTTCATAATCTCCCTGTTTGTAATACGCATACCCTAACTGGTAATAATCTGTGTTATTCCATTTACCACGTTTTCCTTTGTATTCCTTTAAATACGGAATGGCGTCGTTGTATTGCTCAAGGTTAAAGTAGCTTTCTCCTATAATTTTAGAAAGTTCACTTTTTTCCTGCGGATTGGAAGCATCGTATTGCTCCTTTCCTAAATCGATAGCTTTTTGGAATTTGCCGAGTTTAAAATTCATGTCGGCTTGGTAATAGCTCAGGCCTTCATCATAGCGTTCATCACCTTTTACTTCTTCAAAGAGTGTGTTTGCTTCGGTATAATTATCCCCTTCATACGCAATAAATCCCAGGTAATATTTAGCTTGCGAGCCATAGGTTTCTGAAGTGTTTACCCGGTTAAAGTATTTTTTTGCTTCCTCGTAGCGTTTGTTTTTAAAATAGGCATAGCCATTATTAAAATAATAACGGTCTTTTTCGCTGCTCGGTAAGCTAGCTTCGTCTACTTTATCGTACCATTTACGGGCGTAAGAATATTTTCCGTTTTCAAAATAATAATTTGCCACGTTTATATAGGCTTCATTTCTTTTAATGCTTGTGGGATATTCCTCTACAAACTCCTCCATAAGCTGGTCTGCATCCTGCTGGTTTAACCTAACTGCGCAATTGGCTATATAATATGCGCAATCGCCTTGTATGGTAACTTCATCAGTATTATCTTTAATGGAAGTAAAGAGCGATTGTGCCGCTAAAAACTGATTGTTGTTGTAAAGTTCTATGGCCTTGTTATAGTCTACAAGGTTATTTGTAAAAACAGCTGTGCGTTGTGCAAAGGTAGACGCTGTAACGCATAGCAAAAGTGCTAAAAGTGCGAGGCTTTTTGACATACTAGTAGGTTTTCAGAATATTTAAAGTAGAAGTGTTGCTAGAGTAGTAACGAATTTATGACGGGTTAATTATATAGTTTGGGGTGTAAAACTTTTTCAAAATAAAATTACCTAAATTTAAACCACCTAAATTCAAAATTTCAATTTGTTATGAAGAATACATTGTTAATAGTAATTGCCCTAGTTTCAATACACTGCATAGGTCAACGAGGTGACTACAAGAATATTTCAGAAAAAAACGGAAAAATAGGCATTGGCACGACCAATCCAGATGAGCTACTCACTGTAAAAGGAAAAATACATACGCAAGAAGTGCGTGTAGATTTACAGGGGGCTGTGGCGCCAGATTATGTGTTTGAATGGTATGCTAAAGGGTTTTCAACTTTAAAACCAGACTACCAATTATTATCACTTGAGGCATTGGATGCATTTGTACGAAAGCACAAGCATTTGCCTAAGATTCCTTCGGCCGAAACACTTGAAAAAGAAGGGCTTTCCCTTAAACAAATGAACCTTTTATTACTTGAAAAAGTGGAAGAATTAACGCTGTATACCTTGCAACAGCAAAAAGAAATTGATGCGCTAAAAGAAAAACTTTCAGCCTTAAAAGAATAGCATTACTTTTGAAACGTTTTATTAAAAACTATTTATTCCATGTCTGAAAACACCGTACTTTCTTTACAAAACGCTTCTATCTTTCAACGAGAAAATTTGATACTCTCAGATGTTTCGGTTTCTATAGATAAAGGCGAATTTGTGTACCTCATTGGAAAAACCGGAACGGGAAAAAGTAGTTTTATGAAAACCCTGTACGGTGATCTACCCCTTCAAAAAGGGGATGGACATATAGTGGGCTACGATTTACCTACTTTAAAAGAAAAGGACATCCCGTTCTTACGTCGCAAATTGGGTGTTGTGTTTCAGGATTTTAAATTACTGAACGATCGTACAGTAAGCGACAACCTTCATTTTGTACTTACTGCAACAGGCTGGAAGGACAAAGCCAAGATGAAAGAAAAAACCGAGCAGGTACTGGACAAAGTTGGAATGAAAACCAAGGCATTTAAGTATCCCTACCAGCTTTCTGGCGGGGAACAACAACGTGTTGCTATTGCCAGAGCCCTACTAAACGACCCAGAACTTATTTTGGCCGATGAGCCCACCGGAAACCTGGATCCACAAACCAGTGTAGAAGTAATGCAAGTGCTACAGGAAATTAATAAAAATGGCAATACTATTTTAATGGCAACACATGACTATGCTTTACTGTTAAAATATCCTTCAAAAACATTAAAATGTGATGAAAGCCAGATTTTTGAGGTAGTACAAAAGACGGTATAATACTTTATTTTTTAAAAAGTGATGGATCACGCAAACGCAACTCACATTCTTTAGTGAGCGTAGGATCTATTTTTAGAAGAATACCTCCTTCAGTATTTGGTTTTAAATGCGTTCCAGGTTCCAAAACCACTTGTTGTGTTGCCGTTAATTCCAGCGTAGCATCTTCTCTGAATTTCTGATTCCGTATAATCGTTTTTTCTGAAAAGGAACGCACCGTAAAATCCCAACGGGAAAAATCCTGATTTTCAATTACAGAAACTGCATCTTCTGTGTATAAACTGTATAATAATTTTATAGTATTTCCCGTACTTAATGCTCCTGCGCCATAATTTCCTTTGTAAGGCCTATTCACTTCCAGATAATCTATGTTAGTAGATGCCATTTTTAAAATAGGCTCAATTTCTTCTACGGGCAAACAGGGGTTCAAGGACAACATAAGCCCTACAGTTCCTGAAACTATGGGCGCTGCTCCCGACGTTGTTGCATATTCGCTATACATAAGCTTAAAATTTTCTAACATATACCTGGAATAGCGAAATAACCCAACCGTGGGTGTAAGAATGTCTACTTTGGAGTTAAGGGTTGGAATAGAAATGGGCCATATTTTTGGAGGTACAAGCGTATCATTATTAGCAAACCCAATGGTACGTCCTAAGTAGTGTTTAATATTTTCACCATAATATGTATTATTTGCGGTGTATTTTAAATTGTCATGCCAGCTATCGTTACGATACATAACAGAGCCAACCGAAATTACATGATCATAAGATGCAGGATAGTGAAACACCTGTCCTTTGGTATCTTGCCACTTTTTATTTCCTGAAGAGGCAATTACAATAGTACCATTGTCCCACATTTCATTAATTACTTCCTGTGCGGTATCGTAACTGCTTACAGAGGCCCAACTACAATTAATAATACGAACGCCCATATCTGAGAGTTCTTTCAGGTTTTTTAAATTTCTTGTATCCCCATAACTCGTCCCATACAAACTACAATTATAACACACCCCAACACTTCCGTGTTCATTATCACCCTGAGCCGCTGCATTTGCAGAGCTGCTGTACCCATGTCCATCTGCAATATGCGGACTTTTAATAAGCCTGGTTTTATTTTTAAAATCGGCGTCCAGCGTATCCAGCCTTCCATCTGAAATACCTATAATTACATCACGTTCTCCCACGGTATAATACCATGCTTCGGGAGCTTTTAAATAGTCCAGGTAGTCTAAATTAATTTGCTCTCCAATATTTGCGCCAATAGTACTGGTTAGACCATAATCGTTTGGCTCAAATATTTTTTTGTCTTCTGGTGCAATGGTTTCCCCAAAGACAAATATGTTCGGGACTTCCCGTAGTAATTCATCTTTAAATGTTTCGCTTTCTGCAATCACAAAAAAAGTTTTTTTAAGGTTTCTTCGGTTGGCTTTTCGGTAGGTTTTTTTAAACTCGTAAATAATGTGCTTTTTAAACAGCTGCTTCAGTTTTATATTATCTCCCGTATAGGTGAGCACGTCTCCATTTCTTTCAAATGTTAGTTCTGTTACTGTATCTGCAGCACGTACATAAAACCAGGGTTTATCGTAATGCTGTGCATTAACTGTTATTGAGATAGCTAAAATGAATAGTAAAGAAATATAATATCGTAGGTTCATAAAATTTCAAAAGAAACAGGAATTACACAAATCTTCATTAAAAATGTATCTTCGCAGGGTAGTAATAAAAGTGTGTACCCATGGACTTAAAGCGTTTCGCTGTTCCAATTTACAAAAACCCCTTCATTTTTCTGTATTTTGCAGTACTTATTTGCTATTTGTTCCTGTATATGCCTTACGGATTGGAGGATGGTGATATGGGAACCATCCAAAGTATTTCCTGGAGCATGTACAACGGTTACTTTCCACATCTGGATTTTGTGTACATAAAACCAGCTTTTTCTCCTTATTTTCATTCCTGGCCACTTTACATTTCTGAAACCTATGGATATCTGATAAATCGTAGCTTATACTATGTACAAATCTTTTTATACTCGTATTGGGCCAGTGTGCTACTATGCCGGGAGTTTAAAATTGATACAAAAAACACGGTTTTCTTCCTGGCTTTACTGGGAGCCATAATTTCTATTCACGACTACCCACCAATGCCTTGGAACACGGTGGATGGGGTGTTTTTTACGGTATTAGGAGCATGGTTTTTACTCACCCCAAAAGCAAAATGGTTTCACGTAGCGCTGGGAGCTTTGTTTGTATCGTTAGCTGTGCTTTGTAAGCAATCTTTTTTCTTTGTCCCAGTATTACTTTCCTTCTTTTTTATACTTAAAAAGGATTTTAAAAAACTTTTATATTTTATTCTTTTTGGGGTGCTATTTGCAATTCTTTTTATTGGAGTTGTATATGTAAACGGAGCTTTAGAAGCTATGTGGTATCAGCTTTTTAGTTTTACTACTGGGTCAAGTTTTAAAAGAACCGGACTGTTGTCGTATATAGATTCTTTACGTCTTTATCCCTGGATACTTATTGCATATCTTATTGTAATAGTTACAGTGCGCCGTTTTGCTAAGAGCAATATTGTGTTTGCCACTGTGGTGGCAGGGCCTGTATTTTGCTTTTTATACATATACCTGACTGAAGAAAACTATGGTCTTTTAAAACAGGTTTTGGTGCAAGCTATGTTTATGCTAGCTACAGGATTTACTTTGTTTAAGTCTTTTAAAAACAAAGCGTATTGGATGTTATTGCTATTTTTAAGTTTTGGCTGGTGTGCCTCTATTAGCAACGGTTTTAATACGCCTGTAGATTTCTCGCTGCCTATTATTTTTGCATTTTTCCTTTTTAGTTACTCGGCTGCCGAAAATTTTAATAAAACACTGGGAATAGTTATTATCAGTATATTTTTAGGCCTATTTTATATAGGATACCAAACCCCCTACCTGGACAGTCCACGAAAAGAACTCACTTATAAAATGGGGGAAGTTTTTCCGCAGCTTGCCGGTGTTAAGAGCGATGCAGAGACCTACTATAAGTACAAAGAGCTTAAACAACTTTCAGAAAATTATAGCAATTTCACCATTTTACCTTCTGTAACACTGGGTCATTACCTTACTAAAACACAAAATCCAATTGGTGTTGACTGGGTATTTAACCATCATTTGGCAGATCAGATTCCTGAATACGTGGATAAGCTTGAAGACCAGCAAGTGACAGTTTTTCTTGAAAACTTTGAAAATCATGCGAATAATTATGAAGAAACTTCAGATCTTACAGTATACGTAAAGGAACATTGGAAACTGATTGAAACGCATGAATATTTCCGCGTGTATCAAAAACCGTAATAACCACACCCCAAAAATGCTATATTTGCACTACACGCTTTTTATATGAAAAATCCCAATGCTTTACTGTCTATTGTTGTTCCCGTTTACAATGAAGAAGAGAACATTCAATTACTTACCAATAGTATTGAAAAAGCATTAAATGGCTATAGGTTTCAACTTATTTACATAGACGATTTTTCTACCGACGACACTGTTCTGGTGCTCAAAAAGATGAAAAATGAATACCTTCACGTGATTGAACTGAAAAAAAATTACGGGCAGAGTCTGGCACTGGCTGCCGGAATAGATTATGCAAGCGGCGACTATATAATTACTATGGATGGCGACCTACAAAACGATCCTAACGACATCCCTAAAATGATCGAAAAACTAGAAACCGAAGATTTAGATCTGGTTACAGGAATCCGCGCCAAGAGAAAAGATTCATTTGTAAAAAAAATCCCTTCCAAGATTGCCAATTTTATTATTCGAAAAACCACTAAGCTTAACATTCAGGATCAGGGTTGTGCCTTAAAAGTTTTTACTAACGAAACCGCCAAAGAGTTAAAATTATATGGCGAAATGCATCGGTTTATAGCGCTCTTAGCATTTTTGAACGGCGCCCGCGTCAAAGAAATGCCCGTGAACCACCTACCCAGACGATTTGGAAAATCCAAATACGGACTAGGACGAACATTTAAAGTGGTAAACGACTTATTACTCATTCTTTTTCAGCGTAATTACCTGCAAAAACCCTTGTATTTATTTGGTAACATTGGGCTCTTTTTTTTCGGTTTAGGCGTACTCATCAACATCTATTTGGTGATCGAAAAAATACTGGGAGAAGACATAGGGACACGTCCTATGCTTTTTTTAGGTGTATTATTCATTCTGGTGGGAATTCAGTTATTTACTATTGGTATTGTTATAGACCTGCAAATGCGCACCTACTACGAATCGCAACACGAACGTCCTTACCGCATTCGGAAGATTACACACCATGGGGAAACAAAAACCTAAAAACAGGTATGCTCTCTATCCTCATCCCTACATACAACTACAATGCACTGCCCCTGGCAACAGTACTCTCAAAAGAAGCCGTTTCGCTCAAATATCCTGTTGAAATTATTGTCCTGGACGATGCTTCTCCAAATTATGCTGTTGAAAATGAACACATTGCTACCTTACCAAATGCACGAATCGTAAAGCTTACAGAAAACACAGGTAGAAGTGCTGCAAGACACCGACTGGCAGAAGAATCTCAATACAAAAATTTACTGTTTCTGGATGCAGATGTAATGCCAGTTCACACCAATTTTATTGAAAAATATGCCGAATATTTTAACACAAAAGGCGTCATCTTTGGGGGAATAACCTACAAACCTGAAAAACCAATCAACACCGAAATGTTACGTTGGGTGTATGGGCACGAACGTGAAAAACTATCGGTTGCCCAGCGTATTCATGCCCCTTACAGCAGTTTAACCACCGGGTGTTTTTTAATTGAAAAAGAAACTTTTTTAAATAATAGCAAAACCATTACGGTAAAATCTTATGGCGAAGATTTACTCTTTAAGCAAAAACTAAAGGAAAAACAAATTCCAGTTTTGCATATCGATAACGCCGTATATCATTTAGGTTTAGAAAGCAACCAACAGTTTCTTAAAAAATCGCTGGAAGCTGTAAAAACCACTGTATATTTGGAAGAAACAGGTGAATTACCAAACGATTCCCGTAAAATTCAGCAAACCTATCTTCGATTGAAAAAATTTGGGATGTTAGGGGTGTTTCAAAGTTTTTTTGCCGCATTTAAAAGTAAGGTTAAACGTAACTTACTTTCACCAAAACCCAATATGCGCTGGTTCGATTTGTATCGCTTAGCTTATTATATTCAACTTAAAAAGAAAAAAAGTGCCTAGATTTTCAGTTGTTATACCATTATACAATAAGGAAAAAGACATTCTACAAACACTGAACAGTCTTTTTTTACAGACGTTTACAGATTTTGAAGTAGTGGTAGTAAACGACGGCTCTACTGATAAAAGTGGTGCTATTGTGCAAAAATTAGAAGATAAGCGCATTCAGTACTTCAGTAAAGAAAATGAAGGCGTTTCAAAAACCCGAAACCTGGGCGTTGCCAGAGCCAATGCCCAACACATTGTATTTTTGGATGCAGACGATTACTGGTACCCCAATCATTTAGAAAACCTTGACACGCTTATTCAGGAATTTCCAGAAAACCCATGGTATGCTACA
The DNA here is from genome assembly GCA_002707745.1 of Flavobacteriaceae bacterium. Taxonomy (GTDB): domain Bacteria; phylum Bacteroidota; class Bacteroidia; order Flavobacteriales; family Flavobacteriaceae; genus Marinirhabdus. The sequence goes on along the minus strand of PANU01000109.1, from coordinate 41,112 downwards.
GCGTATGAAAAGCGACACCATAAAAACTTCACTACTTCTATGATTTCACCCATCCTAGAAAAAGGAAACAATTGGAAAGGACTAGTCCCTCATTATTTTGAAAACAGTCTGGTAGACACGCTCGCCTGGACGAGTGCGGTATGTTTTAAAAAATGGTTTTTTGAGGAATTAAATGGTTTTGATACACAAATTACGCACGGTGCAGGAGAAGACACCGATTTGTGGCTTAGAGCAGCATTGGAAGCCCCTTTGGCTTTTAGCAATACCATTACTGCCCGACATAATCTGGATGGTAGTAACCGTATTTCAAATACGCCTACCCTTATTAGAAATTTTATGGAGCTGGACGCCTATGAAGCGGAAGCTAAAAACCACCCAGGTCTAAAAAAATACCTCGACTTAAACAGATTTTCTTTCGCTATGCAACATAAAATGGCAGGAGACCAAAGTACGTTTAAGAAATTTTCAGCACAAATAACACCTGAAAACCTTACCTCTAAACAGCGGTATATGCTAAAGCAGCCAAAAAGTATTTTAAGATTATTAGTAAAGGGAAAAGCCCTGGCAGAAAAGCTGGGAATTCGGCTAACTTCGTTTAACTGATTTAAAATCGGCGTACTCCCGAATGTAATCTTCTTCATCATATTCCTCACTAACCAGTGACAAACAAACCGCTCCTGCCGAAAAATTTTCCAGTTCCCGCCACACTCCGCTAGGGATGAGCAAGCCTTTATTGGGTCTGTTTAACAGAAATGTTTTACGATCTTTTCCATTATCCAACACTACCGAAAAACTTCCGGAAACAGCAATTAAAAATTGTTGTAACTCCCTATGAGCATGGCCACCCCGTGTAGAATCGCTTGGTACGTCGTACAAATAATACACTCGTTTTATCTGATATGGCAACACATCTTTTTCTACTACCGAAAGATTGCCACGACCATCTGGCGCTGTAATTTTCGGGATTTCTATAAGTTGTATTTCTTCTAAATTAACGTACTGCATGCTGTAGGATTTGATTCCACTTTTTTGAAATTTCAGAAATTGAAAACTGTGACACAGAAGCTTTTGAATTTGCTTTGCAAAACTCCCGCAATATATCATTGTTATGCATTTCCAGAAGTGCTTCAGCAAATAAAGATACATTCCTTTTTGCTACCAACAAGCCATTTTTACGGTGTTCTATAATTTCTGAAGGTCCCGAAACAATATCCAGGCTTACCACAGGAACACTTAAAGATAACGCTTCTACCAATACCATAGGAAAGCCTTCAAAACGACTGGTAAGGGTTACAAACTGAGCCTTTGAAACTATTGGAAACGGATTCTGCTGAGGCAAAAATACTATTTGGTTATGAGATGGTAAGGACGCCACAAACTGCTGTAACATTTCTTTATCTGGACCATTTCCTAAAATAGCTAATTGCACTCCATCTTTCCAAAGGTTTGAAGCTGTAAATGCATTTATCAAAAAGGTGAAATCTTTTACGGTATCGTCTATTCTTCCGTAGGAAAGTATGTAGTTATGTGGTTTTAATTCGGGTGCTACTATTGCTTCAGAAGTTGCCCAGGACGGATCGAAAGCATTGTGTATAGTTACTGCATTATGAATACGATACTGTGGTAAAATTTCTTTTGAGATATAATCTGAAACCCCAACTGTAGCCACATTTAACGAATATTCTTTTGCAAATTTCTTAGGTTGTTTTGTTAAGTATAAATTAGTATTTGCACTGTGTACCACATATATTTTTTTAAAACCCTTATAGAGTACATTATGGTAAAAAAGCTCCCGATAATAATCGTTTTTAGTGCGGTGATCTATTATTAAATCTATCTTGTTTTTTTTAAGATATTTACGCAGTTTCAGCAAACGCTTTGTTCTTGTTGCTATGTTTTCTTTTGGCTTTTTTCGGTTTCCTAAATTAAATAAGGTTCCCTTGTAATGATAGTCAATTTCATTGTTTAAAATAGCAATATGCACCTCGTATCCTTCGGCATAAAGCATTTCAGAAAGCATGGCACAGGACCGCTCTGCCCCGCCTTTTGCCAGGGAAATAGTAACAATACAAATTTTTTTATGCGTATTTTGCAAGCGTAAAACCGTTTTAATTTAAGCACCCAAGTTACATGAAAATACTGTTGGTAGGCGAATATAATTCTATTCATTATACGCTTAAAGAAGGGCTGGAACAATTGGGACACCAGGTAACGGTAGTAGGATTGGGCGATGGTTTTAAAAAACGTACGGTAGACGTAAACTTTGAGAAACCATACGAAAAAGGATTTAAAAACTTTTTAAAAAGAGGGGTTTACAAGCTTTTTAAAATAGATCTGAATTCAGAGAGTATCAAAAAACAATTCTTCGCTCACAAAGAAATTTTTAAAGATAACGATGTGGTGCAACTGGTAAACGAAAATTCCTTTAGCACCCTTCCAAAAGTTGAAACAGAACTACTTCGCTATATTTTTAAGCACAATAAAAAGGTATTTCTTCTTTCCTGCGGAACAGATTATTTGAGTGTAAAATACGCCATGGAAGGAAAATTTGCGTACAGCATTGCTACACCCTACCTGGAAAAACGTGGTACTGAAGCTCAGTTTCAGCACATGACACAATATTTAAAACCCGAATTTGAAGCTTTACATCACTATATTATAGCGCACGTTGAAGGGATAATTGCATCAGATTTTGATTATGACATCCCGTTGCAGGGGCATCCAAAATATCTGGGTATGGTTCCAAACCCAATTAACCTAAACCAACTGGAATACACTCCCTTAACAATAGCAGGGAAAGTGGTAATTTTTCATGGTATAAACGTTTCTAATTACTACAAAAAAGGAAACGATATTTTTGAAAAAGCGCTTAAAATTGTTTCCAGAACCCATTCAGAAAAAATTGAAATTATCACAGTACGTAGCGTACCTTATGCCGAATATATAAAAGCTTTTGACAGTTGTCATATCTTACTGGATCAGGTTTTTGCCTATGACCAGGGATATAATGCACTGGAAGCCATGGCAAAAGGAAAAGTTGTGTTTACCGGTGCCGAAAAAGAGTTTTTAGCATTTTATAATTTAGTTGAAGACCAGGTAGCCATTAACGCCCTCCCCAATGCACAGCAAATAGCCAATAAACTTATTCACCTTATTGAAAACCCTGAAAAAATACTAGAGATATCTAAAAGTGCCCGTGCTTTTGTAGAAAAAGAACACCACCACGTGCTTGGCGCAAAACGATACCTGGAGAAATGGAGCGTTTAGATTCCGGCTTTGGAATTTTAAAAAACGGTTATAGCATTTCATCTTGGCTCAGTTCAAGTTCAAGTTTAAATGGTACATCTTTAGGCCTTACCGAGTAAATTTAAAATTCAACACTAACCCTCTAAACTTTTACGCCCCTGCTTGTCAAAGTAGCGCCATACTAAAAAGAGCACTACAATAAAGTATATAATATAACGAACCAAATGTGCCAAAACCACACCTTCAACCCCGTAATTTTCTACAAAGAGATGTGATAAACCAAAGAAAAGTGACAGAGATAAAATTTCAGTAAAAATAAAATTACGCACCATTTTTTTAGCTAAAAACTGATGTGCCAGTACCAGCGCCATCAACCGTACAAAATCGCCTATTAATTGCCATTTAAACAAGGGAGCCATTTCATCAAAATCGATAAACACATATTTTATAAACTGAAAACGCAGAAAATAAATTAGGAGCATCCCAACTGCAAAAAGTGGCAGGAGAGTTTTATAAATTGTTCTTACTTCCTTTAAGAAGTCTTTTTTTTCTGTGATTCCAGCAAACTTTGGAATTACATATAAGGTAAAAATGGCGCCAGAAAAAACCATATAATTTTGAGACAACATCGTCATTGCTGTCCAAATGCCTGCATCGTCCTCCCCCATCTTTTCAGCTAACATATTACGCAAGTCCAGCTCAACAAAATTAACTAGCACAGTAGCTACAAACGACATGATTGCAAAAGAAGCCAGTTGTTTTTTATAAGGAATTGTAAATGTAATTTCCTTTACAGAAACATATTCCCGCAGTACTTTCACAAAAATAAAAAGCAATACCAAAACCTGAATTACAGGGATAACAGCAATGGCTATTAATGCCCCGTCAATATTAAATTTGTATAATAAAAACAGTGTTAAACCAGCTCCTAAGAGATAGGCCAACAATTCAATTTTTGCAAATTGCTTATACGCCGACAACCCGTTAACAATACCATTAAAGACTCGCTGTATGGAAATAAAAGGCACCATGATGGCTACTAATTTTATCACATACGCAAACTCTGTAGTGTAGAAAAAATAAGTACTGAATGCTTCTGCCCCAAAAAACAAAACCACAAAAGAAATTACACTCCCCAACACCGTAAATACAAAAGTGGTAGAAAACAGTTTTTGCAGTTCTGGCTTGTTGTCTTTTTGTTCGGCTACATATTTTAATACCCCGTTAAAAACGCCTAACGACGTTACAGACATTAAAATATTCATAAGGTTTCTCAGGGAGCCTACTTTTGCGTAGCCTTGTTTTCCTACCAAATCAGTTAATTCCCGTTGTAGAAAAAAACCAACTAATAAACGAACCAGAATAACCACCGCATTAAGCGAAGTCATTTTAAGGAGCAGGTTGGCACGTATAAATTGTGGAATTTTCACGAACAGCGGGTAGTTGATAGTTGGTGACAGGCAGCTTTACGGTGTATCATACATATTTTTTTAGTATTAAAATTTCAAAGGCACACCCCTCTAAGTATACTTTCTTATGGCAAATAGGCACGTTGGAGGCAATTCAAGTAGAAATTAATTCATTAATAATTATTTAAAACTTTAATTACTTTTTCCACTTCTGAGTTGCTCATTACTGGGCTCATGGGCAGGCTTAATACGGTTTGGTGTATTTTTTCGGTAATCGGAAATTTCAACAAATTAAATTCTGGCAAGGCTTTTTGTAAATGTGGTGGAATGGGATAATGAATAAGGTGCCCCACCTGGTTTTTGTCAAGATAAGCCATAAAATCTGTTCTGTTTTCAACCTGTACCACGAATAAATGAAACACGTGATTTTCGCTTTCATCATAAAACGGAAGTGTAATCTTTTCCGTCTTTATTTCTGAAAGATACCGCTTTGCAATTGTTCTTCTTTTAGCATTATCGGCATCTAACTTTGGGAGTTTTACACTTAAAAATGCAGCCTGAATTTCGTCCAGACGCGAATTCACTCCCAAAATTTCATTTACATATTTGGTGGCAGTTCCATAATTACGTAACATTTTAATGGCTGTTGTTAACGAAAAATCATTCGTGGTAACTGCTCCCCCATCTCCCAAGGCACCCAGATTTTTGGACGGATAAAAACTAAATCCCGCTGCATTTGCCAAATTTCCTGCACGTTTGCCCTGTGTATTCCCAGCGCCGTGAGCTTGTGCGGCATCTTCAATTACAAGGATGTTGTTTTGTCTGGCCAGTTCATTAATTTCGGGCATTGGAGCAAGCTGACCGTAGAGATGAACGGGCATTATGGCTTTGGTTTTTGCTGAAATTTTAGCCCGCAAATTAATAAGGTTAAAATTGAATGTTTTTGCTTCGGCTTCTACCAAAACCGGAGTTAATCCTGCCTGTTTAATTGCAATTATGGTTGCAATATAGGTGTTTGCTGCTACCAGGACCTCGTCGCCTTTTTTTAATTTTCCAAGTATTTTGTAGCCTTCCAAAATAAGCCGAAGCGCATCCAGCCCATTTCCTACACCGATACAGTATTTTGTACCACAATAGTTGGCAAATTCAGATTCAAAATGGGAGAGATTGTGACCCAAAATGTAATATCCTGAGTCTAAAAACTGCTGAAACCGTTGCTGAAATTCACTTTCAAAACGGGCGTTAATGGCGTGAAGGTCTAAAAATGGAATCATATAAAAACCGAATCTAATTTAGTATGGTTGGCGGGGTTCACCTCATAAAATTCCTGAGAAATACTTCTGGCACCAAAACATTCTTTCCAGTATTGTAATCCCTGGTTCACATTATTTCCCTGATTTTCGTTAGAAATTCCAAAATCGAAATATTCTTTATGCTGGTAGGTGGAAGTTATTAACTGATGAAACAAAAAATCCAGACTTCCTAATTGTTGCTTATTAGAATTTGCCGAAATATATTGAACATGAGCTACCGTATCCGTTTCAAAAATAGTGGCTCCCGCCACGATTTTTTCATCCTGCATTACATTAAACTGTGTAATGTTTTTCGGGAAACGCGCTGCAAGCAATTCAATTTCATCTAAGGTATGAACAGGTTTGGCACCGTGTCTTTGTTTTAAATTAGGAATTAATATCCAGTTCCAAAAAAGGTTAAAATCTTTTCCTGTTTCTAGGTACAATCCCTGTTTTTCAGCTTTTTTCACACCTTCCATCCTGTTTCCCTGAATTTTTATAGCATCCCTACTCCGTATAGTAGCAGATACGTCTACCCGGGTTCGGGTTGCTTCAGTGAGAAATAATAAATAATCCATTTCGTCTGCCGGTTGGGTATGGTATATTCTTGGAATCACTTTTAGTTGTAGTTTTTCAACTTTTTCCTGAACTAAAAATTGAAGGATTGCTTTAAACGCCTGTAAAGAATCTTCCAGTTTTGCTTTGTTGGATAAAACCAGACCTCCATACGACAGTCCCTGATGGGAAATTACAGCATCTTCCGTTTTGTTGGCAGGCAACACGGCTATTAGTTTTTCTTTTTTAAAAACCAGCAACGAAGCATCTTCAAATCTGTCTTCATGATATTCCATAAAATCGCGATGAAACAAAAAAGTAGCATTTTTTGCTTGTAGTATAAATTGATTCCACGCATTTTTATGGGCAGTATTGTAGGTAGAAACAGTAAATAATGGACTTTTATCGCTCAAAGAAAACAGTTGTTGGTTACCAGTTGTAAAACTAAAATTATTTTTACATTTATCGCACCTACTATAACGCTTAAATAGCCACTAAATTGACTAAACTTTTAACCTTGCTTCCTAAAAACACACTGGAAAACAGGTTGCTGTTTATTATTTTCATTGGTTTTTTTCTGTTTTTCATCTTTCAACCCCCGTTATTTTCCCCAGATACGTATAGCTATTTACGAGCCGATATAACACGCTTTCCTGGCTATATTATATATTTAAGAAGCCTGCAGGCCTTGTTTGGACAGGGCTTTGATGTAGTTGCCCTAGCAGGACATTTAGTACTAGGATTTGGAGCTATAGTAATTTTCCTAAAAAATGTGAGCCGGTTATTCAAGCTTTCCTGGATTTGGAAAGCGCTGCTAATGGCTGTACTTTTATTTCCTTATTTCAAACCCATTGAAATTGCTGTAAATCTTACTTCAGAAGGGTTGGCGTATCCGCTTTACCTTCTTTTAGTTTCATCTACTATCGATTTTCTGTTTCGAAATGAAACTAAAAAGGTAATCTATATCGTTTTACTATATCTCGCTTTAGTACTTACACGCGGGCAGTTTGTGATTATAACACCTATTATAGCTTTTGTTTTTTTACTAAAATTAAAGAAGCAAATCTTTAAACCAAAACAAGCTGCTATTTTTTTACTTTTATTACTACTACCTGTGCTTTCAGGACTTGCAGACAGGACGTATCGCGCTATTTTTTATGGATATTTTAAAACTACGCCTTACAGTTATGTAAATGTAGTTGCATTACCACTTTACATTTCTGAAGCTAAAGACACAAACCTTTTTAATGATCCAGATACACATATAATATTTAACCACTCCTACCAACGGCTGGACAGCCTTGATTTGTTGAGTAGTGAAGTACACGGGAGCTTTCAGGATAAATACATGCGATTTCATTATAACTTCCCGGAAATATGCAATCAGAATATTCACGATTTTGGGTTAAAATACTATTTAAAACAAGGAGTACCTCCCCAGGAAAACGCATTTGCAATAGAACAAACGTGTAAAGAGATGACACCCGTACTCATTAAAGCACATTTCAAAAAATTTATTGCTCTGTATTATACCAGCATTGTACACGGATTTAAATCGGTTTTCATTTTATTTTTTGTGATTGCCCTGTCTATACTTAGTTTGGTTAGGGTAGTAAAACAATTTGGATTAAACGGAGGTTTTATAGTTCTAGCAACATTATTTATAATTTCTAATGCAATGATTGTTGCTATTGCCTCTCACAGCATTATGCGGTATTTATTTTATAATTATGCCCTTGGACTTCTTATTTTAATCATACTTTTGAAAAAATTTATTCCACGTTATGAATCCTGAGCTATCCGTAGTAATGCCTTGTTTAAATGAAGCCGAAACACTAGCTGTTTGTATAACAAAAGCGCAAGGTTTTTTTGAACGTGAACAAATAAAAGGAGAAGTTGTAATTGCAGACAACGGCAGTACCGATGGTTCTATAAAAATTGCAGAAGACTTGAATGCGCGGGTGGTACATGTAACAGAAAAAGGGTACGGAAATGCGCTTATTGGGGGTATTACAGCTGCAAAAGGAACTTATGTAATGATGGGCGATGCAGACGATAGTTACGATTTTAGCAATATGATGCCCTATTTGTTAAAGTTACGGGAAGGCTACGATCTGGTTATGGGAAACCGTTTTAAAGGCGGAATAGAAAAAGGAGCAATGCCTTTTTTACATAAATATTTAGGAAACCCAGTACTTTCTTTTATTGGCAGGTTGTTTTTTAATTCGAAGATTGGCGATTTTCATTGTGGTTTACGTGGTTTCAGTAAAGATGCCTTTACAAGAATGGAACTAAAAACCACTGGAATGGAGTTTGCCAGCGAAATGATTGTAAAAGCAAGCCTAAAAGAAATGAAGATTGCTGAGGTGCCTACCACACTTTCGGTTGACGGGCGTAGCAGGCCACCCCATTTAAACACCTGGCGGGACGGCTGGCGTCACTTACGTTTCCTGGTACTTTACAGCCCAAAATGGTTGTTTTACTATCCAGGATTTTTATTGTTTTTCTTTGGTCTCATCACCTCTGCCCTGTTAATTTACAACCCCATCACCATAGGCACTGTCACTTTTGATGTACATACGCTTTTGTTTACCGCTGTGAGCCTGCTTATTGGCTTTCAGTTTATTATATTTTACGGACTCACAAAGGTTTTTACAGTTGAAAACGGACTCTTACCCAAATCGGATAAATACGATAAGCAGTTCCAGTTTATTAATCTGGAAAAAGGACTAATTGCAGGCGCTGTTTTAATTATAATTGGAGTGGTTTTAAGCATTCTGGCATATAATTACTGGCAGGACCTTAACTTTGGTGATATTACCAGTTCCAATACGTTACGTATAGTAATTCCTGCTGTAACCACTATGTTACTGGGAGTACAGGTTATTTTGTTTAGTTTGTTTTTCAGTATTTTAGGGCTGAAACGTTAGTTGTTAAGAAATTTTATAAAAACCGTATCTCCTGAGTAGCTAGAAGTTTACTTTTAAAATTGCTATTGGGAAGAAACTTTTATAACCGTTGTGAAAGTTTCATCTTTTGAGATGGTTTCAATTTTAATTTTTGGAAAAGCTCTCAACTCCTTTAAAAGATTCTTTTTATGAGAGGTAAGAATAAAAACTTCATCTTCCTCTTTTAAGAGAAGTTTCAGCGTATGTAACCCTTCTATTTTTTTTGCTGAAAGCTGATGTTTTTTTAAATACAAGGAAGTAGACGGAATATCACGTTGCTGAAACATTACTATAGGTTCGCCTCTGTAATTGGACGAAAGCTGTGTTATAACCTCGTCTTGCCTGAAAAATTGAGCTAAATAATAATTTTCATATAAATTTTGAGAGACATAATTTTTATTGATTAAATTTTGAGCAATAACAACATCATTTGTTTTCACTTCAAATATAAAAACACCTGTACAATACAAGCACACGGCTATTTGCAGTCCCAAGCTAATTTTTTCAGGTAGCTTTTTCAGTAAATTAATTATGGGTATTACCAGCAATAGCACAAATACGGGTGCTAAGGGAATAAAAACCCTTGCATACGGAGATTTTTGATGTACAAATGAAACTATAAAAGCACTCATAAAAAGCACTAAAAGCGCCACATAGTGCTGTTTCATTTTGTTATTTTTCATTTTAAAAACAACAAACAATCCAGGCACAAACAACAATAGTAACGCATATCTTTTTGCCAAAAACTGTGGAAGGGAAAGCAGCAGTATTTTGAACGATAGAAAATATCCAGAAGCACTCCGGTTGGAGAATTTATTGTAAACCAATTCTTCCCAAATAGGTAAATACAAGATAACAGCAAATATTACACCTATAATTACAGCGCCAATAATCTTACTACAGTTTTTAAAAACCAGGTGGTCTTTTTCTTTTAAAGCAAAGAACCCCGACACTGCAATAGCACCACAAAAGGCTACTAAAACATATAAGTTTGATGGAATAGTATATAATAACAGAGTGCTTAAAATTGCTAAAAGAACCATCGTTCTTTTTCGGTTATTTTGCTTAAAACTCCAACCGTAGTATACCAACATTACCAGTAGCAGCATACTTAGGCAATACCCCCGTAACTGTAAAGAAAAATTCATAAATGGAACCGTAGTAAATAACACTGCCAACGCTATGTAAGCATTTGTAATATGAAAGAATTTTTTAAGAATTTTAATCGTGTACAAGCCACAAAGCAGGCTGACAACAAACTGTAAAAGTCTAAAAATAAACGAGTATTCCTCAGCTAACAATATATTCCTGATATCAAAAACCCTGGACACAACCTGCATTAAAAGATTATAAAAAATATGATTATTGGGAGCTGGATAGTAAAACAGGGTAGTACTAAAATCTACTAAAGCAAAATGCTCTAACGAAAAAACCTCATCGTACCACAAGTCTAAATAAAAACACCTGTATAGCCAAAAGAGCATTGGAATAAGGCCTAACACAATTATGAGATAGTTAAATGGCTTGTTTTTCATGATTTTATGTGGTCAAAAATAAGTTTTAAATAACTATTTATCCTATTCCCAACTAAATAAAAGCATCCTCTTCTGGTTCCTATTGTAGCTAATTTATGTAAAGTTTTAACCATATATTTGCTTTCTAAATTTTCAACATGTCCAAAACCCTTTCCATCATTATACCAGCTTATAATGAACAAAATACCATTATAGAAATTTTAGAGGTTTTAAAAAGCGTCTCCCTTCCCAACAATATGGCTAAGGAATTTGTAATTGTAAACGACTGCTCTAAGGACAATACCCTGGCACTTATAGAGGGTTTTATTAAAAGCAACACAGACTTGTCCATAAACCTACATTCTTTTTCAGTGAATCAGGGAAAAGGGGCTGCATTACACAAAGGCATTGAGATAGCAACCGGAGATTATATTATTATTCAGGATGCCGATCTGGAGTACGATCCCTACGAATACACCACCTTGTTAAAGCCTATCCTGAACGGAAAGGCAGATGTAGTGTATGGATCGCGTTTTATGGGAGGTAACCCGCATCGGATTCTATTTTTCTGGCATACGATAGGTAACAAATTTCTTACTTTTTTAAGCAATATGTTTACCAACCTAAACCTTACCGATATGGAAACCTGCTACAAGCTTTTTAGGGCAGATATCTTAAAGGGATTATCACTACAAGAAAAGAGATTTGGTTTTGAACCGGAAGTAACCGCTAAGGTTTCACGCGTACCCAAAATACGTATCTATGAGGTAGGAATTTCTTATTACGGACGTACCTATGAAGAAGGAAAAAAGATTAACTGGAAAGATGGTGTACGGGCGCTTTGGTGTATATTAAAGTACAACATTTTTACAAGATAAAACCTTACTGTTTTTGGGGTTCCATTTTTTCGAATACTCTTTTTCCGCTATCTTCATAATATTTATACACTCCCGGAGTTACTTCTTTTTTATGAATAATAAAACTTTCGTCTGGCTGCAGGTTTTTTGTAAATTCTTTATTCCCAGATAAATAAGAAAATAAAATTCTAAAAACATTCACAGGAGAGTCCATTTGTTCATCGTACTCAGGAATTTCGTTATCAGGCCAGTGAATGGTTAAATTAGATTTTAATATAGAATTTACCAAAGCAGGATCTTCTACCGGAGCGTAACACTCCCTGGTATATGTAAGTCCAACATATCCCCCATGATCCGACATTAAAACAATTAAAGCATTTGGATCTTTTTCTAAAATTTCAGTAAACATTTTAGTAAGCATCGTGTTCGCTTCATCCATTCGTTTTAAATATTCTTTCCGTTCTTCTTCTACTCCTCCAGAGAGGTGTTCTAAACTACTTACATGCCACGGCAACAAAAACTGAACAAAAAAGAATTTTGGCTTTTCTACTCCATCATTCAGGAAATTTGTAAAAGGTTCTAAAACGGGTTCACGTTCTCCCATTCCTTTATGAAGATATTCAATATTTGCATAATCTATATTACTGTGATGGTAGCCTAAAGTGGGTCTGTTAAGCATAAAATAACGGGACGAAGAAATAAAGTACGTCTCGTACCCATTGTTTTTAAAAATGTTGAGTACAGGGTTATCACTAATTATTATTTTTTGTGCTTCTTCAACTTCTTCCAAATCCAGATTAAAGTCGTAGTAATGATGTTTCATAGTAAACGTTGCCCCATTAGATGCCAATGTGGTAATGTAATTGGTTCTAAAATCCGGATAGGTTTTAAAATCTTCACTTTTCAAAAAATTCTCAAACGTTGTGTTGTCGTAGTTATACGGAGATTCTTTTAATTGTTTAAAACCTACATAGCCGTCGGGTTCAAAAAAGTAAACATTGGGCTTTTTACTGAACTGTACACTCTCAATAGCATCGGGTTGATCTTTCCAGCTATCGTCGTATGTAATTCTGTAAAACAATTCTTTTCCCAGAGCAAAAAGGGCTACAAGGGCCATTAGATACTGAAGAATTATTAATTTTTTTACATGTTTGTGTAAGAAAAAGGCAAAAACACCTGCAGCTGCTATGCTATACGCTATTAATTTTCGCTCAATAGGGACATATAATAAGGTTTTTAAAATAAAGAAAAATACAAATACGGAAAGAAAAGGAATTACATATTTCTTGTATCTACTAAAAACAGCCAGTTTTGAAATTTTATGAATCACAACAAAAACAACCACAGGAATACATACAAACATCCCCATAAGATAAAAGAAATGCACCCACGTATCCAACATACTAAAATTATTGGAATAGTAATAAAGCGTAGGATATAAACTCGCAGCAATCCCGGCAACTACAGGAAAATCTTTGTCACTATTTATATATTTTGATATAAAATTTTGTGTTTTTTTTGCCATACCTCAATGTTTTTCAAAAATTACGTTACCATCGCTGTCTATACATTTATACACGCCCCGTGGTGCACCACTTTTAATAATAGTATACGTAGCGTCCTCTTGTAAATGCTCCAAATAGGTATTGTTATCGCTTAAATAAGAAAACAATATTCTAAAGGTGTTAATACCACTTTTAAAATGTTTATCAATCTCCGGAGCTTCACCCTTGGGCCAGTTTATAGAAAGCTGGGTGCTAAATGCCGAATACACCAGGTCTCTTTCCAAAGTTTTTTCTCGTACTTCCAGCATATAATCATATCCTACATACCCGCCATGATCCGCCATGATTACAATAAGGCCATCAGGATCATTTTCTTTAATAATGGTAATCAATTCGGTCAAGCGCTCGTTGGCTATGGCGAGGTTGGAAGCATATTTTTTTGCTTCCTCCATTTTACCCAGGGTTTTATTTTTGTCAGACTCTACGTGGCCTGGTTTTAAAAGTTCAATAAAGAAGAACTTGGGTGTATTTTTTTCTTCTGAAATATACTTTTTAAGTGGTATGCTTACGTCCTGTCGTTTATCGAATCCCTTGGTAATAAAACCGATATCATCATAATCGAAATTACACACATCGTAGCCCATTTCTGGAAAATTAGAAAGCAGGTAGGCATATTCGGCAAAAAAATGAGTCTTATAACCGTTGTTCTTAAAAATATTCAACACTGGGTTATCGGACACAATGATATTACGTGCATTGGTTATTTCACTAAAATTAAAACCATTATTGTAATAATGGTGTTTCATAGTAAACGTGGAACTGTTTGATACCAAGGTAGAGCTATAATTACTGCGAATGCCCGGATAAATTTTAAAACCGTTTTCACGAAGAAATTCCCAGTACTCACTATTGTCTATATACTCATAAAAACCTTTTCCCAGTTCCGAAATATTTACATATCCATCTGGTTGAATGTAATATACATTTGGTTTTTTCGTGAATTTTACCTCTTCAATAGTATCTGGTTGCGTTGTCCACTCATTGGAGTATGCCCATTGGTTTTGTATGGTAGGGACTAGCCAGAATAGGCTAATAATTGCCAGAATTAACTGCAATGCCACTACTTTTTTAAAGTACTTTTTAAAATACATTGCAACCACAAAAGCAACCACAAAAATTAACATTGTAAACAGCCATTGTATTTGGGCATACAAGCACACCTGGATAAATAATAAAAACGCAGCTATATTAATAAAAGGGAACGCGAAGGGTTTCAATTTTTTCACCCACGGAAGAAAGCTTAACAATTGAATTCCAACAAGTATACCAACAGGAACCACCAAAAACAATCCAACAAAAAATGCAAAATGTTTCCACGAATTAATAAGTGAAAAGTTATTGGTATAGAAAAATATAATGGGATACAATCCTGCAGCGAGACCGTACACAATGGTTTTCTTGTAATGGGATAGTTTTTTCATAGGGGGTGTAAAAATAGCTGTAATTATCGTTTCTTAAAAACTACTTTTCCCTGTTCGTCCAATACTTCATAAACTCCTTTTATGGCACCATGCAAAATGGGCACATAGGAGCCCTCTTCCTGTAAATGGTTTAACAAAGATGCATCTTCCCCTAAATAACTATATAAGTTCCTAAAAAAATTCACTGTAGTTTTAATACGGTCATTATGTTCCGGAACCCCTTCTGGCCAGTAAATAGCCAGATTTGCGCCAAATATAGAGTATAATTCATCTCTGTTCTGGGTTTTTTGATACGCCTGGTGCATATACTCCAAGCCTACAAATCCGCCGTGATCGGCTAAAATAATGAGTATACCATTAGGATCCTTTTCCTTAATAAGGGAAACTATTTCTATGAGTTTTGTATTGGTCTCATCCAGTTTTTTTATCCATTTTTGTCTTTCTTTTTCAATGCCTTCAGAGTTTGATTGGTCAACGACAATGTGTCCTGGTTCAAATATTTCAATAAAATGAAACGTGGGATTTGTATGTGGATTTTCAAAATAGGTTGTAAGCCCTGCAACAATATCTTTCTTTTCTTTCAAGCCCGTAGTAATGTACCCAACATCTTTAGTTATATAATTACTTGTATCATACCCCATTTTTGGCTTATTAACTAGCAGATAGGGACTTTCAGCCAAAAAATTAGTAGTATACCCATTGCTTTTAAAAATGCTTAGTACAGGATTATTACCCATAATAATATTGCGGGCATCCAGCATTTCAGTAAACTTAATTGTACGCAAATAGTAATGATGCTTCATTGTAAACAGAGAACTGTTGGAGGTAAGGGTGGAGGCATAATTACTTCGGAAGTTAGGATAAAAAGTAAAGTTTTCTTGCTGAAGAAAATGCTCCAACTCGTTATCTTTCTGTTTATAGAACCCTTTCTTTAATTCTGAAAAATTTACATACCCATCTGGTTGAATGAGATATACATTCGGTTTCTTTTTAAATTGTACTTGTGTAATAGCATCGGGTTGCTCCATCCACTTTTTACTGTACTGAAGTTGCTGAAAAATATCCGGAATTAAATAAAATCCCGCCACTACAGCAAGCAATAGCTGGAATACGACAATCTTTAATAAATAGTTGTGCAAGAACAAAGCAACCAAAACAGCCAGCACACCAATACCAAAAACCATCCAGAGTTGAAAACCAGCAAAGAGTGCTGTTTTGAGAAAAAATAAAAAGAAAAAAACATTTAAAAACGGAAGTACAAATATTTCAATTTTTTGAAACAACTGAAGGCTGGCAATAGCTTTCAGTATAAAAAAAATGAATAGCGGTGCCACTAAAAAAACACCTATAAAATAGCCCAGATGGCTCCAGGAATTTACAAGTGTATAATTATTTGAAACGTAAAACAACAGGGGATATAGTCCTGCCGCAACCGCTGCCAACAGTGAGATAGTAAGCGACCGTTTTATTTTGGGTTTCAAAAAAAAATTAGTTTATGCGTTGCTTATTTTCGCTTTAGTAAATAAAGCACACGTTTAGTGCCGGGTACGGTTTCCTTTTTCTCAATAGTAAAAAACTGATTGTAACCCGTTTCAAAATTGGTTTCGTTGTAAAAATCGAAATGGTTCATAAACTCACGCTTGCGCACCAACAGGCTTTCTACCCAGGAATCTTCTCGTTTTGGAAATTCAATAATAAGGGTTCCTGAAAATTTTGCAAAAAATTCGGCCGACTTCACAAAAGGTACGTTTCCTGAAAGTGTGATGTGGTGAATTAAGGCCAGCGCCATGGTAATATCCGGGTTGTACTCTTTAAGGCGTTCTATTAATGAATTTCTTTCGGTGTTATTAAAGCCAATACCCGGTGCGGGTTGCAGTACATCGCACACAAAGGGCAACATATTGGTCTCTTTATTTTCCTGTACCTGCGTGTAATTATAATCTACCGCATTACTATCAATGTCGGTTACCAGCACATCCGGCACGGTATCCAGGACTGTTCTTGCAAAAGTTCCATCATTTCCGCCTACGTCTATTAAACGTTGCGGGGTTAAGGGTGTTACCCATTCACGAATGAGTTTCTTTTTTCCTTCAAAAGCAGCAGCTTCATAATTGGTTTTATCGTAATAATTACCCCACTCAGTGCTTTCGTTGAGCTCTAATTTTTTTATAAAATTAAAAAGACTCTCTAAAATATTGCTCTGTTGCTTTTTTGAAAGCCTGGCTACCTTGGTTTCAGCTTTATAGTCTTCACTGTGTTTGCTTTCCATTTTAGCCAACAAATGAATGTTTGTATGGATGGTAGCACTTAATTTGGTCTTTCCTGGTAGCATGGAAGAGATCAGTTTTACCGGAATTCCGTCTATATGCGTCTGCAACATTTTAAAAATATCGGTTCCGTGGTATTTTGCTAGTACTAACGGTCCAAAAAAGTGCGTAATAAATTGTTTGTAGGCACGCCATGGGGTTCCTTCTTCATAAAAATCGAAAGAGAGTGTGTCTATAAAAACGGGTTTTCCCTTATGAAATGTTACGTTGTAGGCAGAGGCATCCTTCAAAATAAACCCGTTTGAAAGTGCGTACTTTTGAAGCCTTAAGGTATGTAGTGCTGCGTGTTTGTATTGCTGAAAACTCCACTCATACGGATTGGTAATAAAGGGAATGGGCTCTGGAGTAATCACTATTTTATCATCGGCTACCGAAGTTTCGGTATGCGGTATAAGCAATCCTTGTTTAATAAGCGTTTTAAAAAAACCGCTTTCTTTTAACTTATTGTATTGTGGAAAGTAAATAGGATTAATTACACGGCGAAGGGTGTCTCCGTCATAAAACATATACCCCGAAGGATCTCTAAATGAGGCTTCGTGCACACCTGCCAGAGTAGTAGCGGTATTATTTTTTGTGCTCATCGAGATTGGTTTCAGTGTCTTCTTTATCGTCAATGTCTATGGAGTCGTAGGTGTCATCCTCTTCTTTCAACAAACCGAAAAACGCTTTTACCTTATACCAAGCATTTTTTGAAAACAATAAAACTCCTGCAGCAGCAGCTACTACTGCCTGTACAATCATTGCTCCTAAACCTGGATCGAAATACAAAAAATTCATACGTGTATCTTTTTAAGGTTGTATACCCTTTTTAATTTAAAATTAACAACAAATAAACTAAAAAACGGGCAGTTTAGCCCGTTTTACAGTCTTAAAGTTTTACAGCTTATTACGCTTTCTGTCTACTTCTTTTAAGTGTATTTTACGAAGTCTAAGGTAGTTAGGGGTTACCTCCACATATTCGTCTTTTTGTATGTATTCCAGGGCTTCTTCCAAAGAAAACTTGATAGCAGGGACAATTTTTGCTTTGTCATCTGCTCCGGAAGAACGTACGTTACTTAACTTTTTGGTTTTGGTAATATTCACTGCCATATCATCCTGGCGTGTGTTTTCACCAATTACCTGACCTTCGTAAATATCCTCACCCGGATCTACAAAGAAACGACCACGATCCTGTAATTTATCGATAGAATACGGAATGGCAGAACCGTTTTCCATAGACACTAAACTCCCGTTTAAACGCTCTGGAATCCCTCCTTTTAAGGGTTGGTATTCTAAGAAACGGTGTGTCATAATTGCTTCCCCGGCAGTAGCGGTGAGCAACTGGTTACGCATTCCAATAATACCACGGGAAGGAATAACAAATTTACAGATCATTCGCTCTCCTTTAGCTTCCATACTCGTCATTTCTGCTTTACGGATGGTAGCCATATCTATAGCACGACCACTTACGTGTTCAGGAAGATCGATGGTTAACTCTTCAACAGGCTCACATTTTACACCATCAATTTCTTTGATGATTACCTGTGGCTGTCCAATTTGAAGTTCATATCCTTCACGACGCATCGTTTCAATTAAAACAGAAAGGTGCAATACCCCGCGACCAAACACCATAAACTTATCTGCACTTCCTGTTTCTTCAACTCTAAGGGCCAGATTTTTTTCCAGTTCTTTTGCCAAACGGTCTTTAATATGGCGGGAAGTCACAAACTTTCCATCTTTCCCGAAGAAAGGCGAATCGTTAATAGTGAACAACATACTCATAGTAGGTTCGTCTATAGCAATTGTTTTTAAGGCTTCCGGATTTTCAAAATCGGCAACGGTATCGCCAATTTCAAATCCTTCAATACCCACCAAAGCACAAATATCACCAGCTTGTACTTCTTCCACTTTCATTCTTCCCAGACCTTCAAAAGTATGTACTTCTTTTACACGCGATTTTTTAATAGTCCCGTCTCTTTTTACCAAAGAGATAGGCATATTTTCTTTAATATTTCCACGAAGGAGACGTCCAATAGCAATACGTCCGGTAAAACTTGAGTAATCCAGTGAGGTAATTAACATCTGGGTATTTCCTTCTTTAATAGTAGGAGATGGAATGTGTTCCAGTACCATATCCAGTAAAGGCTCTATGTTGTCTGTTTCGTTTTTCCAGTCGTCGCTCATCCAGTTGTTCTTGGCAGACCCGTAAACAGTTGGAAAATCCAGTTGCCATTCTTCTGCACCTAACTCAAACATAAGGTCAAAAACAGCTTCGTGTACTTCGTCTGGAGTACAATTTTCTTTATCTACTTTATTTACAACCACGCAAGGTTTTAGACCAAGATCGATTGCTTTTTGCAATACAAAACGGGTTTGTGGCATAGGACCTTCAAAAGCATCAACTAATAACAATACACCATCTGCCATATTTAACACCCGCTCTACTTCTCCACCAAAATCGGCGTGACCAGGGGTATCTATAATATTAATTTTTGTGTCTTTATACGTTACCGATACGTTTTTTGAAGTAATGGTAATTCCCCGCTCACGTTCCAGATCGTTATTATCCAGGATAAGCTCCCCTGTTTTTTCGTTTTCACGAAACAGGCTACAGTGGTGCATAATTTTATCTACCAGGGTTGTTTTACCGTGGTCAACGTGTGCTATAATAGCGATATTTTTTATTTCCATGTGTACTGCCCGCGCAGGCGGGTAATTTTTTATTAAGTAGACTATTGGTCTTAGCCCTTTTTTAGGCGGTGCAAAAGTACAGTTAATAATTGAGGTAATAACACAAGTTTACAATTATTCAACTAATTTATAACTAATGGAAAACAAGCTGTTTCAGAAGAAATACTTTACGTTTAATCTTAAAACCATATGACAAGAAATAAAAATGATATAATTTAAATCCTAAGTTTATCATCCCGCAACTCACTTACCGTATCTGCCGTGGGCTGAAAATTTATAATATAATCTACCAGGAGCGATGCAGCTATAAGATAACACGTTCTTTCGGCATAATACGCAGGCTCATACCCAAAGAAATACGCTGCCAAACCACCCAGATCTGAAAATATAAATGCTATGACGCACAACAATAAATGCAACGACTGTTTGCCTTCGTAAGATTCGTTGTATAAAAAAGCAAACAACCCCATAAACAACATTACGGCACTCTGGGTAAAAAATAAGATAAGCTGGATGTCATTATCTAGAGAAGGGATAATAATATCTGACAAGTAAAAGACATTAAAAATATTCAGAATAATAATTCCCAGACCAAACAAAATTACCGTCATACTAAACCGAACCATAGGCAACCTCCTAAATATAAATAAACAAACAGTAGTATATACCAAGACGGTACAGAGCAAAGAAATTGTTTTAAATAAAGGCGATTCGTAGAAAAGCACTGCCACATCCCGTGCAAACAAAAGAAGAAAACCCAATACAAGCAGGTTTTTTTTAAGGCCACTTTTAAAAAACAAGTAACCAAAAAGGGCTACACATGAAATCATTCTAACTGTTCGTGACACCTCAATATTAAAAAAATAAATTACAATAAAATTTACTATAATTAATAAAATTCCTAATTGTAGCAACCCCAAATTGCTGCCAAAAGTAGTTTTTCTCATAATAGTTTAATAAGCTTTCATATACCAGGTTACAAATTCCCCACAAATTGAAACCTTTAGATTCGGCTATAATTACGTAAAGTTTCAAACTTCAGTTTTTATATTACGTATCTTTGTGGCATAAAAGTTTTAAAACCCTATGAATTTAGATTTAATTCCGCAGTTAAAACACACCGCTTCCAACAACTTTTTCCTACTTGCTGGTCCTTGTGCCATTGAAGGAGAAGATATGGCACTACGTATTGCCGAAAAGGTACTAACCATTACAGACAAACTTGAAATACCCTATATTTTTAAAGGAAGTTTCAGAAAAGCAAACCGAAGCCGGATTGACAGTTTTACAGGGATTGGAGATGAAAAAGCCTTAAAAATACTGCGCAAGGTTTCAGAAACATTTAAACTACCAACGGTAACCGACATTCACGAAAGCAGTGACGCTGCAATGGCCGCCGCTTATGTAGATGTGCTTCAAATACCTGCATTTTTAGTGAGGCAAACCGATCTGGTTGTAGCCGCAGCAGAAACCGGAAAGGTAATAAACCTTAAAAAAGGACAGTTTATGAGTCCTGAAAGCATGCAACACGCCGTAAAAAAAGTAACCGATAGTGGCAATAATCAGGTATGCGTTACCGACAGGGGAACAATGTTTGGCTATCAGGATATGTTAGTAGATTTTAGAGGCATTCCCACCATGAAACAATTTGCGCCAGTTGTGTTAGATGTAACCCATAGTTTACAACAACCCAATCAAACCGTAGGCGTAACTGGAGGAAGACCAGAAATGATAAGTACTATTGCCCGCGCAGGAATAGCCGCCGGGGCCGATGGCCTTTTTATTGAAACACATTTTGATCCTGCCAACGCCAAAAGTGATGGTGCCAACATGCTGGATCTTGCCAATTTGGAAAAATTACTAACAGATTTAACTGCCATTAAAAAAACCATTAACCAGCTGTAAAGCCTTTGGTGCGGGTTCGGTAGGCTTCTTCCAGGCATTCGGTTAAAATAGTTCCGTTAATGTCTTCTGGCACATAATATCGTAACGACTTTACAAATTTTCGCTTTTCAGCAATAAGAAGATCAAGGTGTATGTTAAATGCATTTCGTGCCCAAAAACAAACATCTACATACCCTTTTGTAACGTTTAAATAGCAAATGGGGCACCCTTCGCTATAATAAATGGGTAACTTCCACTTAAATTTTAAATCATAATCGGGTAATGTTTGCTCAATATATACTTGTATTTCCAGAAGCATGGAGCGAAAAGGTTCTGGCTTGTTTAGAATATAGGCTTCGGCTGGGTTCATACAACTAAATTACATTTTTTAATTTTATTAAATAAAATTATGCTGTTGCCTGCTTATACCACTCCCTTACAGTGCGCCCGATTAGTACTGCTAAGTTTTACGTTTTATGGGCGTTCTTATTTTTAAATATCTTTTAAGAATCTGTATTTGAGGTGGTTTGGACAAAGGTTTGTAAAACCAATCTCCAGACAGGTAACTAATTAAAACAAACACACCCATTTTATTTGAACTCATAGTTCAGTTGCATAGTTTTGTCAGCAAACATAAAAATATGCGTTTCTTAATTTTCTTTTTAATCGGTTTTTTATCGTTCAGTTCAATAGCACAAGACCGTCCTCAGGCTACTTTTGGCAGTCCCAACACCATAGAGTTAACCATGACCACCTTTGATGAAGATACGGAAGCTGCCGGGCTGGTACTTTTTGAAACCGGGCGAAACACTGTTCAGCTTATAAACGACAGAATTAGACTTGTAAAAGAGGTATATGTAAAAATGAAAGTATTGGATGCAAGAAATTTTCAGCACGCTACCATTTCCATTCCTTATTATACAGGGGGAACATTTGATGAAAAAGTAAAAGACCTCGAGGCTATTACGCATAATAACAAACTAAAATCGTACTTAAAACAAGCAAGTATTTTTACTGAAGACCCCGTAAGCAACTGGGGCGTAAAGAAATTTACATTTCCCAATGTGCAGGATGGTAGTGTTCTGGAATATCGCTACACTATAGAATCACCCTACTTTTCAAATTTAGGCGGATGGCAATTTCAAAGTACAATTCCGAAGCTGTATACCGAATTTGAAACCGAAATCCCCGGGAATTATGTGTACCGAAGAAGCTTAGTAGGTAATGAAGAACTGTATATTAATGATGTTTCTTTAAAAGAAAACTGCTTTTGGCTACCCGGTTACGAGGTAAATGCAGATTGCGAAGTGGCGCTTTACGCCATGAAAGATGTTCCTGCATTTAAAAAAGAATCGCATATGCTTTCAGAAAAAAACTATATGGCCCGGGTGAATTATGAGTTAAAAGAGTATTACGATTTTAAGGGAAATAAAACCGAATACACCAGAGAATGGAGGGATGTAGATAAAGAGTTTAGATTTGATAAAGATCTGGGAAGACAACTGGGGTATAAAAACTTTTTTGAGAAAAACCTGCCAACATCGGTGCTATCTATGGGCGATCCTCTGGAAAAAGCCAAAGCAATCTACTATTTTATACAGAATCACTTTAATTATAATGGCAAGCAACGTATTCTAAACGATATACGGGTAAAAGAAGCTTTTGAAGAAAAAGTTGGAAATAGCAGCGAAATAAATATTTCCCTCATTAATGCCTTGGAAGCTGCCGGGTTAGATGCTACCCTAGTTCTTATTGCAACACGAGACCAGGCATTGCCTACAAAATTATATCCCGTCCTTACTGAATTTAACTATGCTATTGCACTTTTAAAAATTGGCGAGGCTACTTATTTATTAGACGCTACCAGTAAATTTACCCCTTTTGCTGTACTTCCTGCCATAGCCTTAAACAATCAAGGTCGTGTCCTGGATATAAAAAATGGCAGCTATTGGATAGATATTGTACCCTACAAAAAGAATGTTGCCTATATAAATGCACAGCTAAGATTTACCGAAGACCAAAAAATAACCGGAAAAGTAAGTGAAACCTATGTAGGGTATCCAGCAGTAATAGAGCGAAAACTAATGGCAGAACAAGGTTTGGAAGACTTTAAAAAGGAAAAACAAAAACTAACAACTGATGCTAACCTTACAGCGTTTACTGTAGAAAACCAACGCAATGTGTCGGGAAATCTAAAAGAGAGCTATCAGGTAACCATTACTCCAGAACTTACCTCAAACAAAGTATACCTCTCGCCTTTTTTTCTGCAAGCGTTTTACGATGAAAACCCTTTCAAATTAAATTACAGAAGTTATCCGGTAGATTTCGGATATCCTGTTTCACAAACTTTTTTATTAAATCTGGATTTAAGCAATCAATACACAATTACCGAAGTTCCTCAAAACACCATAGTAAAATTACCTGAAGACGCAGGAGAATGCTCTGTAGTGTATGGAACTACCGGGGGTAAATTGTCTATTAGATTCAGTTTTAAATTAAACCAACATTATTTTACACCAGAAAAGTACAACAGCTTAAAAGAGTTTTTTAATGCAGTAGTTACCATGCAAAACAAAGAAATGATTGTTCTGGAAAAAAGCTAATCATTTCCAGCTACATAAGCCTCCAGGTATTTATAACGTTCGGTTAATTTTCCATCGGCAGTGGTCATTCTGGCGCGTTTTAAAATACCCCGTTCGTCACCGTTAAAAAAAGCTGGAAATACATGTTCAATAAACATATCTCCAAAGCCTTCGCTGGCGTCTTTTGGGAGTTCACAAGGTAAGTTATCTACTGCCATCACACCAATGCTGTTGGGTGAACCAAAAGGCACTTCCACTTCCGTTTCAGGATCGTAGCCATAAAACGGGTTGGCAATAGTACTGGGACGAATGGTACTTGCCACAGGACCGTCTATATCGCATGAAATATCTGCTACCAGATTTATTCTGAAATCGTCGCGTTTGGCATTTTCTCTTGAAAACAAATACGGAGCACCATCTCCATAAAAATGTCCGGCTATAAAATAATCTGTCTGTGCGGCATAGGGCATAAAGTTGCTTTCATAACCCGACGGGTCTTTATAAAAGGCATACTTGTCCCCTACTTTTCCGTCTTTGCGTTTGGCGTATTCCATAACGTCTGCCATGCAATAGACGGGTTCGGTGAAATTTGAAGTCAGGTACAAGGCATCGCTCACTTGCTTTACCTCTAGATAATCTAAAATTTCTTTTGCACCCTTAGCCACTTTTCCAGTTCCCGTCAATAAAATTTTAATGGCTGGAAGGGTTATTTTATCCAGTTCAGCTTTTACCGCATTCAAGTCGGCCAGACCTTCTACCTTGGGTAGGTTGAATAAGCCATCACGAATTCCTAAAGCCCTAAATCCATTGTAAGCACCTACCAACCCCGCATAGCGACCAAAGCCAATAAGGCGCGCGCCGTTTTGTTTTACGATGGTTTCGTGGTCGTACATCTCAATATTTTTCTCCAGGATTGCTACCAATAACTTTCGGTTGTATGGTTGCTTTTTAATGGTATGGCTGAAAAAGAAATATTTTTTATTGGGGATTAATGCTTCTACAGGTACTTCTTTAACGCCCAGCATTACATCTGCTTCTGAAACATCCTCCAGCACTTGAAAGCCTGCATCTTTATAAGCCCGATCTGAAAAGATCCTGATATCGCTAGACTCGACAATAAATCGGGCTTCTGGAAATTTTTGGGAGGCCTCTTTTAAAGCGGAAGGTGAAAAAACGACACGACGATCTGGCGGATTTTTACGTTCTTTAATGATAGCGAAGGTAATTGGCATTTGGTACGGATTTTGAAATAAATAATTGGGCTACGAAGATACTATTATTCTTGTATCTTTGCCACCTGCGTGAGGGATTGAAGCGACATCCCCCGATAGCTATCGGGGATATAGCGGAAAGCCCGACTCGCCGCGGCGAGGCACGCCCAAAATAATAAGGATACAAACAGTGTTCTTGTTTTTTGGATATTGTTATTTGAAATTTTGGAATTTTATTCCATATGGGGCCGACTGGTTTTGACAGCGGGTCTTGTGGTATGGTAAGCATGTAGAGCGTTGGATGATAGCTCTTAAATATCATTGTTCAGACTTTTTAAACGGCGAGAATAACTACGCCCTAGCAGCATAATCTGAATTATAGTAGGATATGCCTCGGCCCGTAAGACGGGCATGCAGGAAGTCACTCGAAGGCCTTGGTTTACGGCGTTCGATTTCGTGGCTTCGTAAAAGTAAACCTATTGGGAATGGTGCCCAGACACTCCCGAGAAACTCAAGTTGGGATAAGGAGTGCGTTGGTAGTTTTTGACCGGCAATCTCTCGAAAATCTAAACAAAAACTAAACATGTAGAAAGCTGTAACGCAACGCGTTTGGACGAGGGTTCGAATCCCTCCGGCTCCACTTGACTCAAAAATACGCAGCAGATTTAATTTGGCAAAAATGCCAAGCTTGCTTAAGTATTTTTTCCAAATTAAAGATGCCCACAGCCTTAAGCTGTGGGTATTTTTATTTCCAACAGTGTGTCCCAAGGGAACCACCATCCCTCCGGCTCCACAATCACTCACAACTGCATTGTGGATGAAAACAAAAGAAACTCAACAAGCCTTTTCTGCTTGATTGAGTTTTGTTGTTTTTAGACACCAGGGTTGCAAACACTGGCAGTTGTATTTGCAGGACGTGAGCCATTGGAGATCATATTTTTTTGTAATCCCTCCGGCCAGCCTGTCGTGCCTCTGGCAGGCAGGCTCCACGATCATTCAAAATCAAAGCATGTAATTTCAGGCCACATTCCTAATCTACCGGGAAAACCCATCCATCCCAATCCGCGATTTACATATAAAAATTGCCCTTCTTTTTCATAAAGACCCGCCCAATACGTGTATTTATATTTTATAGGGCTCCATTCCTTTCCCCGTAGAGAAACCCCCGCTTGCATCCCATGAGTATGTCCTGAAAGAGTAAGAAAAATATCATTGCGTTTTGTTACTTCCTCTTTCCAATGGGAGGGATCATGAGAAAGTAAAATTTTGGGAGTAATTGTTTTCACATCTTTTAACGCGGTTTGTAAATCGCCATATTGTTTAAAAGGAGGTGAACCCCAATTCTCTACTCCTACTATAGCCAGTTTTTTATTGTTAATGAATATCACCTGGGCTTCGTTTAACAACAGTGTAAATCCAATGCGTTGTTGAAAATTTTTAATAGCATTAAAATTTGCTTTTTTTTCTTCTTCAGATTTCCAGGTACTATAATCACCGTAATCATGATTTCCAAGGACTGAAAATTTTCCTATTTTGGCTTCTAGTTTATTAAAAGTTTCTTCCCATCCTTCCAGCTCCCAGGCGTAATTATTAACCAGATCTCCAGTAAAAAACAGCAAATGGGGTTGAAGTTCGTTAATCATTTTTACTGCCCTGTCAAACACATGGTACTTGGCGTTAAAACTTCCTAAGTGGAGATCGGATATTTGAACAATCCGTAATCCTTTCAGGTCTGTATGTTGTAAAGGGACATGGTATACTTTAAACTTATAAAGCCCTTTAAAAATAGCATACACAATAACTAAAAAAGGAAGAAGCCCTGAAACAAGCCCAATTAAAGGAATTAAAACCACAGATTCACTTTCGGCAATTACCGCATTAGAAAAAAAGAATACACTTATGATAATAACAAAAATAAATTTTGGAATAAAAGAAGAAACAGTTAGTCCATACATAGATGATATAAACCGTTGTCTCTGTTTCGGTTTTAGACGATCCATTCTAATTTTTAAAACCAAAATAGCTGTAACCAACCCAAAGGTAAACATCCAAAAAAGCACATGGATACTAGTTCTTAAAAATATTGAAGAAAGCAAACGGGTTATATCCTGAAGCCAAAAGAAAGCCACCGTATCTAGTATCGTTATAGCAACACAAAGTAACACTATTGTAAACAGGCTGTAACTGCGCATTTTTCTGAAAAGATACAAATTTGAGAGGAATACTTCTTATAAGAATTAAAAGCTCTGGATTGCATATAAAATTATAACATCTATATACCTATCTTTAACATCTATGTGGACTACTATCCTTCTTATTTTACATGGTACCATTACCGTTTTTGCATTTTACATCTTATTAAAAGACGGCAACAAACCCTACCGGATCTGGGCATGGATGATGAGCATATTTACGCTTCCGATTATTGGGGGAATCCTGTTTTTTGCTTTTGGAATGAACCGCCGCAGGGTAAAACTTTTCAATGCAAAAAAAATAGCCGACAACGTACAAATTGATGCCTTTTTAAAAGAATATAAAACTAAAATAGAGCCCTTTAAAATTGAGGACAAAAATATTCAACGGGAGTATATTAAGTTAATTCACTTTTTAGAAAACGCAAATAAAGCACCCCTTACTTTTAACAATAAAGCAACCATTTTACATAATGGAAAAGAAACTTTTAATGCTATTTTTAAAGCTTGTGAGGCGGCAACAACCTCTATTTATTTAGAATATTACATTTTTGAAAATGGAAAAATTACAGATCGACTAGCAGATATTTTTATAGAAAAATTAAAAAAAGGGGTTACAGTAAAAATCTTATACGACGGTCTGGGTAGTTGGTCTTTAAGCAACAGCTACATTACACGATTAAAAGATGCTGGAGCAGATATACATTGTTTCCAGCGTGTACGCCTGGTCTTTTTTGCACGTACCAATTACCGTAACCATCGAAAAATTTTAATAGTAGACGACACCATAGGTTTTACTGGTGGTATAAATATTGACGATAAGTATTTAGATGGCGACAAGACACTTGGCACCTGGGCAGACACGCACTTACAGTTAGAAGGCATGGCTGTTAATTTTTTAAAATTTGTGTTTTTTAACGATTGGTATTTTGTGAGTGGAGAAAATTTATTTACACCCAATGCGCTACATATTTCTAAACAAGATGAAACCATCCCAACACAAATTGTAGCCAGTGGTCCGGATTCGGAATACGCCGCTATTTTAAATGAATATTTAACCATTATCACCACTGCCAACTCGTATGTTTATATTGCAAATCCGTATCTCATCCCCCCAGAATCACTACTCTTAGCATTAAAAGCTGCCGCTATGAGCGCTGTTGATGTGCGTATTATTGTTCCTCAAAAATCAGATTCAGTGATTGTAAAATGGGCGGTACAGTCGTATTTTGAAACCCTGCTGGAAAGTGGTGTAAAAATTTATCGCTATCAGCCCGGTTTTTTACATTCCAAAATCATTTTGAGTGATGATATGGTATGCTCTATAGGTACTGCCAATCTGGACATTCGCAGTTTTGATCAGAATTTTGAAGTAAATGCTATTATGTACGATGCAGAAACTACTCTTAAACTGAAAAAGCAATTTGAGCATTTTTTAAATCATAGTACCTTACTAACACTAGAAGATTTTCAAAAACGAAAAACCCTGGATCGTCTCCGGGAAAACTTTGCCAGACTCTTTAGTCCATTAATTTAATTACGAAGCATTAAAAAAGGTTCCATCCAGATCTGGGATATTTAATTTTTAAAAATGGCTGTAAACTAAAAAAACCTGTCTCTTTCGAGACAGGTTCCTGAATGTTGTCTTTGCTTAGAATTAAGCCAACTGAACGCGTACTGCTGTTAAGCCTTTACGTCCCATTTCTTCTTCGTATTGCACGGCATCGTCTTCTCTAATTTCGTCGATTAAGTTTGTTGTGTGTACGAAGATATCATCTCCACCATCACTTGGCTTAATAAATCCGAATCCTTTTGCGTTGTTAAAGAATTTTACTGTTCCTTCTTTCATTTTGGTACTCTTTTAAAATTAATTGTTATTCAAATTTCTGTTTTATTTTAATAATACAGAAATCGCAATGTACTTTGCTGAAATAGTCAGACAAAAATGATACATCACTAACCTTACCAAGCTAAAACATATGATATGTTGTAGGCTCTAAAGCTTTGGAAAAAAAAGAAAGGATTGGATTAATTACTCTAGAAGTGTACTATATAATAAAAGCAAGCTTACTTTTTAACGGTGCAAATATACGTTAAATAAATGAAACACTGCAGTATTTAGCTTTAAATTAGGAAAAGTCTATAAAAAGGAGGTTGTCTAAAAAAGTGTACTCATAGTGTCAAACTGAGTTTGTCGGGGTTTTAACAATATTGACAATCAATACATCTCGACAGGCTCCATGTGAAAAATTCATGATTTTGACACTTCTTTAGACATTCTCATTATTTTATGTACAGATGGCTTACATTAAGCACTTGCTGGCAAGCTAGCGTTTTCATCTACTCTATTGTAATGAAAAAGCATTGTTTTATAAAAACGGGTTTGCATGGTGCCACTTTCCAAACACCCTTTTAAGGTTTCTTCAAGATTACTATAAGAAACTTTTGTAGCTACAGCTTCATTAATATCATACAATTTGAAATCGGCTGGAGTTCGTGGTTTGGAATTCCATAGTAGGATGATTTCGTCTTCAAAATCTATAGTTACATCTATTGCGTTGAAATAAAACTTCAACAAAGATTTTTGAAAACAGTAGTAGTCTCTATTCACATTTTCTGAAAACTGACAACTCTTTTTTATGAGTTTTCTCATTTCTTCCTGGATAACTTGCTCTTGATTTTTCATAGCGGTATAAATTTGATACACACTAATATAGGGACCACAATGTGAAATTTTAGTTAATTAAAACTGCTTTAGCTTCAATTTAACTTCAAATAATTCAATGTGTTAACAAAATTAAGAAGGTTTATTCAGAGGTTTCAAGCCCCTCTTCTTCCCAGGCCGTAATACCACCCGAAAGATCGTAAATTTCAATAAAACCCATTTCAGCAAGAATCTCGGCCGCTCTCGCACTTCTTCCTCCTTTTCTACAATATACGTACACGGGTTTTTCTTTATCTAAAGATTTTACTTTTTCCTTAAAATCGTCCTCGGTCACACAAATATTCTGAGCGTCTTTTAAATGCGACACACCGTATTCTTCGGGTGTACGCACGTCTACCAGTTGCAAGGAACTATTCCCGTTGTTGTACACAGCATCATACACCTCTTGCGGACTTACAGCTTGTACTTCTTTAGCCGGTCCTGAACAAGAAACCATCAGGGTTATTAAAACTGTTAAAGCATAGAAAAAATGTTTCATTTCGAGGCGGTTTTATCACCTTTCCATTCACTAAAGCCTCCCAGGAGATTGAAAGTATTTTTAAATCCCATAGATTCCATTATCATACAGGCTTGAGCACTACGCCCTCCGGAACGGCAGTATATATAATAATTTTTAGCTTTATCCAGCTTTTGAGCACCCTCCATAAACGAAGGAGCGTTCTGGATGTCTAAATGTTGCGCATTAGGTATAATACCTTCATCTACCTCGTGAGGTGTGCGAACATCTAAAATAACACCACTGGCATCTTCTATAATTTTTTTGTGCCATTGTTCTTGCGTAAGGTCTTGCATAAGAAAATAATTTGTACAAAAATAAAAAAACCGCTACAGATATAGAACGCTGTAGCGGATTGTTTTCTGGTAATCTGAAATACCTTATGCTTTTTTCTGCTTTACAGAACAACCAATAGCCTTTGTTTCTTTTACCGTTACTTGTTTTCCAGCCAATAGCTCCTCTATTGCATTTGCTAAAAACTGCTCTTTTACAGCATCGCCATCACGTACATTATCGTCTATAGCACCTATATATTTTACTACATTTCCCTGGTCTTCTTTTTTCAACAAGTATACGTGGGGAGTTTTAGTAGCACCATAAGTTGCGTATACACTGTTAGAGGCATCGTATAAATACGGAAAGGTAAAGCCCTTGTCTTTTGCTTTTTCCTGCATTAACTCATAGGTATCGTCGGGTTGTACTTCAGGATCATTTGGGTTGATAGCAATTACCGGGTAGCCTTTTTCTTTATATTTCTTGTCTAATGCAATTATACGGTCTTCACTGGCAACGGCAAACGGACAAGTGTTACACGTAAATATTACTACAAACCCTTTTGCATCTTTGTAATCACTTAAAGAAACCATTTTTCCGTTTACATCTTTTAGTTTAAAATCTGCAGCTATAGCATCAATTCCATAGCCTTTAGTGGTAATAGCTTCATTGGTATGAGCCATCGCTACATCTTTTGCTGTAGCAACTTCCGTTTCAACGGTTTCTGTTTCTTTTTCTTTTGTTTCCTGACACGCCAAAAAAAGAACTGTAAGTGCCATGAATGTTGTAAGTTTTAAAATATTTGTTTTCATGATTTGAGTTTATAAGATTGTTTTTAATTCAGTTTCAAGTTCGGTATACGTAAATGATTTTTCGAAAAACTTTTCTTCGTTTCCTTTTACAAAAAGTGTTGCAGGAATAGCGCCTGTCCACTTCTCACTCACTTTTGGAATCCAGGAGTTAGCATCAGGATCGTCCAGCAATAAAATTTCACTTTGGAGGTTGTGTTTTTTTATAAACGGAATGACTTGTTTTTGTATATGTTTCGGAAAATCCAGACTTACAAGGACTACCTTTACATTACGCTCTTTATAGTTTTTATTTAATTTTTCAAAATAAGGTAACTCTTTTACACAAGGTTTGCACCAGGTTGCCCAAAAATTAATCACATAGGTAATTTCTGAAGAAGTTTGCTGAAGATATTTTGCTTCAAATTCAGAAAAATTTACTAATTCCAATTCGTCGTACGAGTCATTTTGAACACTTTCTGAAGTATTTGTAGTTGCTTTTGTGATGGTTTCAACTACAGCTTTGGTGTCTACGGCTGTTTCTTTTGTATTATTTCCGCAGGAAACCAACCCCAACACTAACATTATAGTAAAGACAGTTTTCATAGGCTAAAAATATACATTTGAATGATTGTGTAAACAGCAAGCTTGTTAAATAAATGATAAAATGATTTTTAGAATTAAAATTTTTATACATTTGTACATACAAATATTGTAACAACAAGTATGAAAATTGAAGATGCCATAAAATCTATACACAGTATGGGGCTCACCACAAAAACAGTTATCAACATTATGTATTCCAGTCGTGTGGTGGAAGAACAAGTGCAAACTGTTTTAAAACCTTTTGAGCTGTCCTTACCCCAATACAATGTATTGCGTATTCTAAGAGGACAACGTGGTAACCCGGCCAATCTTTCTACACTGCAGGAACGTATGATTGATAAAAGCAGTAATACTACAAGACTGGTAGACAAGCTTTTAAAAAAAGGGTGGGCAAAGCGGCAGATATGCCCCAGTAACCGAAGAAAGATTGAAATTTTTATTACAGACCAAGGGCTTAATCTTTTAACAACATTAGATCCTTTAATGGAACAAAACAATAAAAGTGTGGTGAGCACACTCTCTGAAACCGAATTAGAAACCTTAAACAATTTATTAGATAAACTTAGATCCTAAACTTTAAATCACACCTTATGAAAACTCTTAAATCTTTAGTATTAATCGCTGTAGTTATTACGGCTTCAGCATTTACAAATCCTATGCACATGAAAAAGCAAATAAACATTAAAGAAAGCACGATTACCTGGAAGGGCAAAAAAGTACTGGGCTCCCATACGGGTACCATTCAATTAAAAGATGGATACCTGGAAATGGATGACAATCTCTTAACAGGAGGCATGTTTGTGGTAGACATGACCACTATTAACGTAACAGACCTGGAGGGTGAAAGCAAAGGGAAGTTAGAAGGACACCTTAAGAGTGACGATTTCTTTGGAGTTTCCAGTCACCCTACTGCTACTTTAGAAATAACTTCGGCCGAAAAAAACGTCGATGGATATATCGTTACCGGAAATATTACCATTAAAGGAACCACCCAGCCCATTACGTTCGATCTGGATATGACCTCTTCGATGGCAACAACCAGCTTAAAAATAGATCGTACCAAGTTTGGCGTTCGCTACGGATCCGGGAGTTTCTTTGACAATCTGGGAGACAACACCATTTCAGATAACTTTGAACTTGACGTCACCTTAAAATTTTAAGACTTTGTTGCTTGTAGTTCAAATTTCATTTCTATATTTGAATCTTAATTATGAACAACACAAATACACATTCTTGGTGGTGGAATACCTTACGTAAAACGTCGTGAGCAACCCCGAGTATGTAACAACCATATAAAGGCTTATCTTCACGATAAGCCTTTTTTTTATTTCCTATCCGTTCGATCCTGGGCGGGGTACAGAAATAAAAAATTAAACATTCGCAGGTAGAAATAAATATGAAATACACCCTAAAAACCCATTCTAAAAAATTATTAGCAGATACGCTTACACCGGTTTCTGTATACCTCCGTCTGCGTGATAAATTTCCAAATAGCTTGCTTTTAGAAAGTAGCGATTACCACGCCAACGATAATAGTTTCAGCTATATTTGTTGCAACCCTATTGCTTCTTTTAAAGTTGAAAATGAAACAATTACACAAAGTTTTCCCGATAGCAACACCAAACAAACAAGCCTCTCCCCGCTCGGAATAGACACAAAGGGCGATTCGGTTTTATTGGCATTAGAAACCTTTGCAAACTCATTTACAGCTCAGGCTGAAATTACCTATAAATTTATCAATAACGGAATATTTGGGTACACAGGCTATGATGCCGTTCGGTATTTTGAGAATATCGAAATCGACAAATCCAAAGCCGCCTTAGAAATTCCAGACATATACTATGCAGTTTACCAAAATATAATTGCGATCAATCATTTTAATAACGAAGCCTACATTTTTTCGCATAATTATAAATCTGAAAGTAATATTGAAGAAATTGAACAACTTCTAAAATCGAAGGACTTTGCCGAGTATCCTTTCCAAAGAAATGGTAAACCCACTACCAACCTTAAAGATAACGACTTTAAAGAATTAGTAGAAAAATGCAAGCAGCATTGTGCGCGGGGTGATGTGTTCCAGATTGTTCCCAGCAAACGCTTTACGCAAGGATTTACAGGAGACGAATTTAATGTATACAGAACCTTACGAAGTGTAAACCCTTCCCCATACCTGTTTTATTTCGACTACGGAAATTTTAAAATCTTTGGAAGTTCGCCCGAAGCACAGTTGGTAGTACAGGACGGAAGTGCCGAAATTCATCCCATTGCAGGTACTTTTAAAAGAACCGGGAACGACGAGCAAGATGCCATCCTTGCGAAGCAATTGGCAGAAGACGACAAAGAAAACAGCGAACACGTAATGCTGGTAGATCTGGCCCGAAACGATTTAAGTCGGCATGGTAGTGGAGTAAAAGTTGAAACCTACAGAGAAGTGCAGTTTTTTAGCCATGTTATTCATTTAGTGAGTAAGGTTATTGCAAAAATCCATGAAGGAACTAGCACAATGCAGGTAGTTGCAGATACGTTCCCGGCTGGAACATTAAGTGGTGCACCCAAGCATAAGGCCATGCAGTTGCTGGAGCAATACGAAAACATCAACCGGGAGTTTTACGGAGGGGCCATTGGCTTTATGGATTTTAAAGGTAATTATAACCACGCCATTATTATCCGTTCTTTTGTCAGTAAAAATCATTCGCTCCATTACCAGGCAGGCGCGGGAATCGTATCTGAAAGTAACCCAGAAAGTGAATTACAAGAAGTGTACAACAAACTTGGAGCCCTCACAAAAGCCCTGGAATTGGCCGAAGAGATTTAAAGCCTCCTCCCGGCATCCCCGGTGGGGAGGAGCAAAAAATTCTCTCTCTGGGAGAGTCTAATTTTTCAAGGTCGCAGACGCAGCTAAAGTTCGGTGAAGGAAGAAAGACTATAAGTAAGAAAAATAAATTGCCGAAGGCATTTAATAAAATATGAAAATACTAGTAATAGACAACTACGACAGCTTTGTGTACAATCTTGTTCACTATCTGGAAGAACTGGATTGTGAAGTTACGGTTTTACGTAACGATCAATTTCACATAGATGAAGTCGCTACCTACGATAAAATTTTGCTGTCTCCTGGCCCCGGGATTCCGGATGAAGCGGGCTTGCTTAAAGAAGTTATAAAAACATACGCAGGGAAAAAACCAATTTTTGGGGTGTGCCTGGGCCAGCAGGCCATAGGCGAAGTATTTGGCGGCGCTCTTATTAATTTAAGCGAAGTTTTTCACGGGGTGGCCACTAAAGCTGAA
The DNA here is from genome assembly GCA_002707745.1 of Flavobacteriaceae bacterium. Lineage (GTDB taxonomy): Bacteria > Bacteroidota > Bacteroidia > Flavobacteriales > Flavobacteriaceae > Marinirhabdus. The sequence continues at coordinate 5,264 of PANU01000109.1, read as the reverse complement.
ATTTTAGTAAATGATGAAGCATTATTTAAAGGTTTAGGGAGTGAGATAGAAATAGGTCGCTATCATTCATGGGTAGTCTCTAAAGATGGTTTCCCGGATTGTCTGGAGATTACATCGGTAGATCCAAACGGACAAATAATGTCTCTTCGTCACAGGGAACTAGACATTCGTGGTGTGCAGTTTCATCCCGAGAGCGTGCTTACCCCTAAAGGAAAACAAATTATTAAAAACTGGGTTGGAAGTTAGGTAGCAATTGCAGCTTACAGAGACAGCCTGAACTAATTAAATTAATTACCCAATTACTCAATTAACTTGAAAAACATACTCAACAGACTTATTAACCACGAGCAACTTACCAGAGAAGAGGCGAGAAACGTATTGGTACATATAAGTGAAGGTACTTATAATACCAGCCAGATTGCAGCATTTTTAACAGTGTATATGATGCGAAGTGTTTCTATTGAAGAGTTGGAAGGCTTTCGGGATGCCCTCTTAGACTTGTGCTTAAAGGTAGATGTAAGCAAGTACAACACTATAGATTTATGCGGTACGGGAGGCGATGGCAAAAACACTTTTAATATTTCAACGTTAGCGAGTTTTATTACCGCAGGTGCTGGTGTAAAAGTGACCAAACACGGTAATTATGGGGTTTCTTCCATAAGCGGGAGCAGCAATGTTATGGAACAACTGGGCATTACCTTTAGCAACAATTCTGAGTTTTTAATCCGCTGTCTGGAAGAAGCCAATATTTGTATTTTGCACGCCCCGCTCTTCCACCCTGCTATGAAAAATGTAGCACACATTAGACACGATTTAGGTGTAAAAACATTTTTCAATATGCTGGGTCCTATGGTAAATCCAGCATTTCCAAAAAATCAGTTAGTAGGAGTTTTTAATCTGGAATTGGCAAGAAAGTACGGGTATCTCTATCAAAAAGGCACAAAAAGGTATACTATTTTACATGCTATGGATGGCTATGACGAAATAGCATTAACCGGCCCTGTGAAAATGATTTCAAATACAACTGAAAACATACTAACCCCTGAAACGTTTGGGGTTTCACAAATAAAACCATCTGAAATTTTTGGGGGCGAAACTGTAAAAGCTTCTGCAAAAATCTTTACTGAAATTTTAAAAGGAAATGGAACAACAGCGCAAAACAATGTAGTATGCGCCAATGCAGCCTTAGCCATAGCCACCGTTAAAAAATGTAGTATCCAGACAGGATTTGAAAAAGCGAACGAAAGTTTAGCATCTGGAAAAGCACTAAAAAGTTTGAATTTGCTTCAAACAATTTCAAAATAAAGAGATTATTGGAGCCTGCAAGGTGTACAATAATTTGGTGAAGACTTAAAAAACAACCGCCTACACAGGCAATGCATATGACCATATTAGAAAAAATAACCGCCTACAAACAAAAGGAAGTTTCAGCAAAAAAAGAAGCGTTCCCAGTTTCGGTTTTGGAGCAATCCCAATGGTTTGAGAGACCAACCATTTCGTTAGCCAATGCCTTAAAAACTAACCCGGCGGGAATTATTGCCGAACACAAACGCAGGTCACCAAGCAAACCCGTTATCAATACCTCCGTACAAATACAAGAGGTCGCAAGAGGATATGAAATGGCCGGGGTAAGCGGAATGTCGGTGTTAACAGACACCAATTTTTTTGGAGGTTCATTAGACGATTTGGTTTTAGCAAGAAAGGCTACTTCTTTTCCTTTGCTACGGAAAGAATTTATTATAGATCCCTATCAAATTTATGAAGCCAGGGCTTATGGCGCCGATGCAATTTTGCTCATTGCAGCTTGTTTGACCAAAACTGAATTGACAACGTTTTCAGCCCTGGCAAAATCGTTACAACTAGAGGTACTGCTGGAGGTGCATAACGAAGAAGAAATACAAAAATCGTTGCTTCCAACCATTGCCATGTTGGGTGTAAACAATCGAAATCTCAAAACGTTCGAAACGTCTATCGATGTGAGTAAAAAACTGGTCGCATTAATTCCTGATGATTTTGTCAAGGTGTCCGAAAGCGGCATTAGTAGTGTGAAAGCAATTTCAGAATTAAAACAATACGGCTACCAAGGTTTTCTTATTGGTGAAAATTTTATGAAAACTGAAAATCCTGGAAAAGCGGCAAAACAATTTATAAATCAATTAAAATGAAGCTGAAAATCTGCGGAATGAAACATAACACCAGGGAAGTCGCTGCGCTGCAACCCGAGTATTTAGGCTTTATATTTTATGAAGGAAGCACACGTAATTACACGGGTGAAGTTCCAAAGCTGCCCAATAATGTTCAGAAAGTGGGGGTTTTTGTTGATGCTACTTTAGATTTTGTAATTCAAAAAGTAGCAGAATTTCAATTGGATGTCATTCAGTTACACGGTGACGAAAGTCCTGAGTATTGCAGAAGTATAACTCGACACATAAAAAACCTCCCTCTCGGGGAGGGCTTGGGAGGGGACTTGCACGTCTGGAAAGTTTTTTCCATAAAGGAAACGTTCAATTTTGAAAAATTAAAACCCTACGAAGATATCGTTGACGCCTTCCTTTTCGATACAAAAGGCGCCGCAAAAGGAGGCAACGGCTACACTTTTAATTGGGATGTTTTAAAAGACTATTCATCGACAAAACCATTTGTATTGAGTGGCGGCATTGGCTTAGAGGAAATTTCAGCAGTAAAAGAAATTTTAAAAACCAACCTTCCCATTAAGGCAATAGACGTAAACAGCAAATTTGAAATAAAACCAGGATTAAAGAAAATAAAAACTTTAAAGGATTTTATAAATTCTTTTAAAAATTCCTAATAACTCTCCCTTGGGGAGAGTCGAAACGTGCCATCTGCCACTGTGGAGTAACGGGTTTCGGTGAGGGACAAACTATGTAACTATGTAACTATGTAACTATGTAACTATGTACAACGTAAACGAAAAAGGCTATTATGGCAAATTTGGAGGAGCATATATTCCAGAAATGCTGTATCCAAATGTGGAGGAACTGCGACAAAACTATTTAAAAATAATGGCCGAAACTGCTTTTCAGAAAGAGTTTCAGCAATTGCTTAAGGAATATGTAGGCCGTCCTACCCCACTCTATTTTGCTAAACGGTTTTCCGAGAAATACAAAACCAAGATTTACCTTAAACGCGAAGATCTCTGTCATACAGGAGCCCACAAGGTGAATAATACCATTGGACAAATCCTTATGGCGAAACGCCTGGGTAAAAACCGTATCATTGCCGAAACAGGGGCCGGACAACACGGCGTAGCCACGGCAACCGTTTGCGCATTAATGGGATTGGAATGTATTGTATATATGGGCGCCATAGATATTGAGCGCCAGGCACCTAACGTGGCTCGTATGAAAATGCTGGGTGCCACCGTAGTCCCAGCCACCAGCGGGAGTAAAACCCTGAAAGATGCCACAAACGAGGCGATTAGGGATTGGATAAACAACCCTACCAATACCCATTACATTATTGGGAGCGTAGTTGGTCCTCACCCGTACCCGGATATGGTGGCACGCTTTCAGAGTGTGATCTCGGAAGAGATAAAAACCCAGTTACAGGAAAAAGAAAACCGGGATGCACCAGATTATGTGGTTGCTTGCGTAGGTGGCGGTAGTAATGCCGCAGGTGCTTACTACCATTATTTAGACAATCCGGACGTTGGAATTATTGCCGTAGAAGCTGCCGGAAAAGGTGTGGATAGCGGTGAGAGTGCAGCAACATCGGCCCTGGGAAAGCCAGGTATTATTCATGGAAGCAAAACGTTATTAATGCAAACAGCCGACGGACAAATTACTGAGCCGCACAGTATTTCGGCGGGGTTGGATTATCCAGGTGTAGGTCCTATGCACGCACACTTGTATGCCAGCGGCCGTGGTGAATTTATTTCAGTTACAGACGCTGCGGCTATGCAAGCCGGACTACAACTTTGCAAACTCGAAGGAATTATTCCCGCCATTGAAACCAGCCACGCCCTCGCTATTTTTGAAACCCGAAAATTTAAATCCGAAGCTATTGTCGTGATTAACCTAAGTGGTCGGGGAGATAAGGATCTTTCAACATATATAGACTACTTTAATTTGTAGGGCGAGCCCCTAAACGGGTCGGGCTATCATCGCTACATGGTAGCGTATTCTATCCCTCTCGCAAAAAAACAACAACTATGAATCGAATTCAGGAAAAACTACAAGAAAATAAAAAGCTACTATCCATCTATTTCACTGCCGGATATCCAACTATAGAAGATACAGCACCCATAATAGAAGCCTTAGAAAACAACGGCGTAGATATGGTAGAAATTGGACTGCCCTTTAGCGATCCGTTGGCAGATGGACCAACCATACAAGCAAGCTCCACTCAGGCATTAAAAAACGGAATGACCACCCACAAGCTTTTTGAACAGTTGGAGGGTATTCGAGAAAAAATCTCCATTCCGCTTATTATTATGGGATATTTTAATCCTGTTTTGCAATACGGAGTAGAAAATTTCTGCAAAAAATGTCAGGAAATCGGAATTGATGGTTTAATTCTCCCCGATCTACCTTTAGCCGAATATCAGGAACACTATCAGGCGATCTTTGAAAAACATGGGGTAGCGATTATTTTTCTTATCACTCCTCAAACATCCGATGCTAGGATTAGAGAATTGGATGCTGCGAGCACTGGTTTTATTTATATGGTAAGCAGGGCTTCGGTCACAGGATCCCAAAAAGGGTTTGGAGAGGAGCAAACAAATTATTTTAACAGAATAGCCGCCATGGAATTAAAGAATCCACAAATAATTGGATTTGGTATAAACAATAAAGAAACCTTTCAAACAGCTACTAGACGAGCAAAAGGGGCTATAATTGGAAGTGCTTTTATTAAGATGATTACAGAACAAGGAATCGCTGGCATACCACGTTTTGTTAAAAGCATACGATAGTTTAACCCTAGTTTAGCAATAGCTTAAGTAAATTTCACATTTACGAACGGTATCTTTAAGGAAAATAAAATAGACAACGTTATGGCTAAGAAATTTGAAAGAAAAACAGAACAGAACACCCCTACTAATCCCAACCCAAAAACCAAGCGGGAAAATAACACCTTTGATATAGATAAAAAGACTATCAAAGAGCAACAAAATAAGAAGTAGGAAACTATTAATTTTTAAATACAAACAAAACCCCCTTCCAATATTGGAAGGGGGTTTCTTTTGGTTGGTTAAATAATCTAAAAGATTATTCTTTAATCAAGCGTTTAACCACACTTGCATT
>PANU01000108.1 GCA_002707745.1 Flavobacteriaceae bacterium | reverse complement strand
ATAATGAGGAGTTAATTGAGTACGTAAATCCAAATAGTAAGTAATGTTTGTTAGTACATTTAACTTTTCATATGAATCAATATGAGTGACGAAAAAAAATCACAATTAACAATAAAAAGAGGAATTCTTGCCATCGTTGTTATGTACGTATGTCAGCTTTTAGCAGGAATTATAACCTCGTATGCTTTTAAGCCATATAATCCGTCAAAGACAGTTCCTATTGAAATTATTGGAGTATCGTCTGCCTTGTTAAGCGGCATTATGATATTGTTTCTATTCTGGTGGGATCTAAAAAGGTCTGGCAAATCATTTTATCCACAGATAGGACTACAAGCTAGTAAGATCAAAAATAATAAAGCAGTTTTATTAGTCATAGCAGCATTGGTATCGACACATTTTTTAGCCTGGATATATAGGTCGGTTATTTTACCAAGCTTTGACCAAGGAGGAATCATAGGTGGTGGTTCTAAAATGTTTAATTTTATTCAGGAAAACGGAGGCGTACTTGAAATGAGTGATTTTCTACTATTGGCACTCATTGTGGGGCCTATCATGGAAGAGGTTGTTTTTAGAGGCTATTTGCAATCGTCATTAACAAAGCGCATCCCTGCCTGGGCAGCAATTTTACTTACATCGGTGATTTTTACCGTAGGCCATAGTCCTATGATTTTATGGCCAATGTATTTTCTCTTTAGCATAACTTGGGGTTGGATATATTTAAAAACAGAATCTTTAAAAATGGCCATTCTAATACATGTCTTAAGCAACTTGTTTTATGCTGTTATTGGTTTTGCAGGGTGGGATATTCTGGCTTAAAGTAATTAGCTAACTACTAATACTATAATTGGGCTAATTTCTAAAAATGCATTGTACGATACTGCTTTGAATCCCGCCCGCGTTTTCTCTTAAGGGGTTAGGAGGGGAGTAGAAACCTAGCAAAGTGAACTTAACGAATTCCGTTGAAATAGTATCGCATGAGTAATGTGCCTGGAATGAAATAGGTATGTTCAATTTAAATTTATTTAAAAAGTTGATTGATATTTACTTTGTAAAGTTTTCCTATTGGTATTATATGATCTGAAATATGAATTCTATTTCCTTCTATGCTACTAATATGCCTTTTTGCGACTGCAAACGATTTATGCACTTGAAGAAAATCATTATCTGGAAGTAATTGTATAGTATCCGATATTTTTTCACGAATACTGATAGTCTTATCTTCAGTAACAACTTTGGTATAATTACCAGAAGCTTCAATAAATAGAATAGTATCTATAGCTACCTGTATATGACTATTATTTTGTTTTAAAAAAATATATTGTCCTTCAGGTTTTGCAACCTCTTTACTTTCTTTTGTTATTCCACTGGTGTCGGTAGCGGTCACTTTATTAATAGCACTTAAAAATCGTTCAAAACTAAACGGTTTTAATAAGTAATCTACAACGTTTAATTCATAGCCTTCAATGGCAAATTCACTGTAGGCAGTCGTTACAATAACTTTTGGTGGTGAAGAAAGTGTTTTTAAAAATTGAAATCCTTTTAATTTAGGCATATTCAAATCTAAAAAAATGAGATCTACATCATTTTTGCTTAAGTAGTCGATAGCTTCTATAGCATCATAACAACCTGCTTTAAATTCTAAGTTTGGCAGCATATCACAATAGCCTTTTATAATATCGTGTGCAATAGGTTCGTCGTCTATAATGATATATGTAATCATAAGCCATTAATTTTCAATGTAGCGTTATAGATGGTATCTGTTTTTGAAATTGTTACTGAATGATTTTTAGGATATACTAATTCTAATCTTCGTTTTAGGTTTTTTAATCCGATACCTGTTTCAGGATCATCTTGTATTGCATCAAAATTATTTTTTATTTCAAAGGTCACTTCATTATTGTGCGCTGTTAAATTGATATGCACATACGCATGTGCTCTTAAATTTTCCACACCATGCTTAAAGGCATTTTCTAAAAGAATGATAAAAAGGAGCGGCATTATTTCATAATCAGTGTCATTTGTATCAATATTGAATTGTATATCAATCGCTTTATGATAACGCATCTTATGGAGTTCAATATAATTCTTCAAATAGGTAATTTCTTCAGACAATAAAACGGTGTCCTTTTCACCATCATAGATGCTATAGCGCATCATATCAGAAAGTTTTAGTATGAGCTCTTGAGCTTTCTTAGCATCTTTATCTACCAAACCATACAGGTTATTAAGCATATTAAAAAAGAAATGTGGATTTACCTGACTTTTTAAATGCATTAACTCTGTTTTTGCTTTTTCATTTTTTAATCGGATAAGCGATTTAATTTGTTTAAAAAGCCAATATGCAATGGTTACAAATACCAGGATAAAATACAATGCAATAAATTCTACAAACCCTTCTAATTTGCCAAGGGTATCATTAAAAACCACAATAATCACCCCTATACCTATAAGTGCTATGGTATAAAAGCGCTTCATAATTTTCTTCTTTCTATCCGGTATTTTAAAATTCATAATTCAATATTAAGTAATTAAAACACGGCTTACAAATAAGTTGACAAACGGCATGTAATACGTGACAAACGATTGTAAAAGTGTTTTGAGGTGACTTTAAACCTTAAAAAAATGAGTTTGTCCCTAGTAAATGTATTTGTGTCACTAACTTTTTTTAAAGGCTAAAAGCACTTCTATGTTTGTCTAAAGCAATCAAAAAACGAACAGTATGGAACTCAAAATTGACAAGCTATCAAAGACGTATTCAAACGGGATTAAAGCTTTACAAAACATTTCACTGGAAATACCAAACGGAATGTTTGGCCTATTAGGTCCAAATGGCGCCGGGAAATCTACTTTAATGCGAACCATTGCAACCCTGCAAGAAGCCGATTCTGGTTCCGTTTTTCTTGGAGATATCGATGTATTAAAACAAAAAAATGAATTGCGGCAGGTATTAGGGTATTTGCCACAGCAATTTGGCTTGTATCCTAAAATATCTGCAGAAGTATTACTCAATCATTTTGCAGTGCTCAAAGGAATCGCTACTAAAAGCGAACGCAAGGAACTAGTAAAAGCATTGTTGCACAAAACCAATTTATACGACGTACGAAAACAAAATCTGAAAGGGTTTTCTGGTGGGATGAAGCAACGTTTTGGGATTGCACAAGCATTGCTTAATAATCCGAAGTTACTTATTGTAGATGAACCAACAGCAGGATTGGACCCAGTAGAACGCAATCGGTTTTACAACGTGTTAAGCGAGCTCGGAGAACATACCGTGGTGATTTTATCTACACATATAGTTGATTATGTTAAAGAACTATGCACCAACATGGCAATTATTAATCAAGGCCAGGTATGCTTAAAAGGGCAGCCGTTGGAAATATTAGAAGGTCTAAAAGACAAAGTCTATAAAAAAACAGTCGAAAAGGCAGAATTAAGCGCTTATAAGGAAAACTATCAGGTCATCAGTGAACGGTTATTCCTAGGAAAACCAACTATTCATATTGTGAGTGATAAAAATCCAGGGGACGGTTTCTCACTGATTAATGCAGAATTGGAAGATGTGTATTTCTCACAAATCTTCAATACTACAAATCCTAAATCTAATTAATTATGTGGTATTCTATTTTTAAGTTCGAAATTCAATATCGCATCAAGCGGCCAGACACCTATGTGTTCTTTTTATTTCTGTTTCTATTTTCGATCGTAGGTGTAGACTTTATTTTTCAGGGTTCAGAAATGGGGCTTATGAAAAAAAAATCACCTATAGTGATTGCAAAAACAATGGGAGCAATCACAGGGTTTTTCATGATTTTGGCATCCATGATCATGGGAGTTTCAGTGTTAAGAGATTTTGAGTACCATATAGAATCCTTAATGTTTACTACACCTATCAGCAAAAAAGATTATTTACTAGGTCGGTTTTTAGGGTCCTTTACAGTCTTACTATTTGCATTTACAGGAATTCTATTTGGTATGATCCTGGGCGAATTTATGCCATGGCATCATCCAGAAGACCTATTGGCATTTAATGCCATGGTATATGTAAAAACATTTATTATGATAACCTTGCCAACATTGTTTTTTGGAGCCTCGCTGTTTTTTGTCACTGGTGCTTTAAGCAGAAACTTAGTGGTAGTCTATACCCAGGGGATTATTGTATTTGTGATTTTTATGCTAACCAAGGCTATTACCAATGAATTTTGGCAAGCCATTTTAGATCCGTTTTCATTAACAACCACAACCTTTGCCACAAAATCCTGGTCGGCTATAGAAAAGAGTACACAAGAACTCCCTTTCATTGGAGCATTACTGTATAACAAACTGTTTTGGTTTACTCTTGGGATAATCGCAATGATGTATGGTTATAAAAAATTCAATTTTAATGTTATTAAAGAAAAGCGAGCTAAAAGAAAAAAACAGCAAGTATTGGCTAGTACTGCTTCGCGAACGGTACATGAAGTAGAGATTCCTACTACTCAAAAACACTTTGGTTTCCTTTCAAAACTGATCCAGTTAAGAGAATTTTCCTGGTTTTACTTTATCAGTATTTGCAAACAGGCTTCATTCTGGGGTATTGTTATTTGCGGGATGATTATCATTCTTATTAATTCTGTCAATCTTGGGACCGTATATGGTGTAGACAGCTATCCTGCAACCTATTTTATTGTTGAAGAACTTAAAGAAACATCCATCTATTTCTTCATTATCATTTTAGTGTTTTATTCAGGCGAATTGGTATGGAAAGAGCGAAGTGCTAAACTAGATCTCATCTATGACGCAACGCCTATGTCTGGCTTTATGAAGGTAACTGGTAAGTATATTGGATTAAACGTAGTATATGTAGTATTAATGCTCGCATTAATTGGTTCAGGAATTCTCTTTCAAACAGTAAGCGGGTACTATAATTATGAATTTCAGGTGTATTTATCTGGTTTCTTTTTAGAGATTTTACCGTTTTTAGCGTTATACACATGCATCGCATTTTTTATTCAATCTATTGTAAATCATAAGTTTTTAGGCATTATGTTGATGATTGTTTTCTTTATCGCCAATACTGCTTTAGGCTTATTTGGGTACAACCATGATCTATATTTCTTTGGAGGAAGTGCTTTAGGTGCCTATTCAGATATGAATGGGTATGGTCATTATTTAAAACCATATCTCATTATTAAATCGTACTGGTTTCTTTTCGGGATGCTATTACTAATTATGGGTTCTTTAGTAAACGTAAGAGGTACTGAAACCAATTTGTGGAAACGAATAAAAACAAGCAAATACAGGGTAAGCAAGCCACTTTTAAAACTAACAGCTATGGTCTGTTTATTGTTTATAACTATTGGAAGTTTTATCTTTTACAATACCAATGTTTTAAACACCTATTGGACAAATTCAGAAGCAACAGATTTTAGAGTCGCTTATGAAAAAGAACTCAAACCATTTGAATACATATCACAGCCAAAAATAGTAGACGTAAACTTACTAGTAGAACTGTATCCTAAAACAAGAGATTATACAGTAGCAGGGTATTACATATTGAAAAATACCACTACAGAAGACATCAAATCCATTCACATTCAAAAACTTATCGAAGAGAATGTTACGTTAGATACTGTCTCTTTTGAAAGCGGATTTACAACCGATACCAAATATGAAAAGTTTGATTATTCTATTTTCAATCTAAACACCCCTTTAAAACCTGGAGATGCAATAAAAATGCATTTTAAACAAAGCTTTACCACCAAAGGGTTTGAATCTGGAAACTCCAATGTAAACATAAATTACAACGGAACATTTTTTAAGAATACAGATTTGCCAACCATAGGCTATAATAGCAATTATGAACTTAACGATCTAAATGGACGTGAAGCGTATGGTTTGCCTATACGGTTAAACAAGGCAGCACAAGACAATATAAAGGAGCTTAAAAATGCAAGGTCTGGGAGTGATTCTGATGGTATTAATTTTGAAATGATTATTGGCACATCAGCAGATCAAACAGCATTAATTCCCGGGAATTTATTGAAGGAATGGACAGAAAATAATCGTAATTATTTTCATTATAAAATGGAAATTCCAATGATTAATTTTTATGCCATAGTTTCGGCCGAATATGAAATAAAAAAGGATAGCTGGATGCCAAGTGGGGATGCTTTTGCTACCCCTGTGGATCTTGAAATTTATTATCACAAAGCACACAATTACAATATAGACAGAATGATAACGTCTATGAAAGCGTCCTTAACGTATTTCAGTACTCATTTTAGTCCTTATCAATACGAGCAGTTGCGGATTATGGAGTTTCCACGTTATGCACAATTTGCACAATCGTTTCCTGCAACCATTCCATTTTCAGAAGCTATAGGTTTCGTTTTAGATATAGATGACGAACAGGATGTAGATATGGCATTTTATGTTACCGCTCACGAAATTGCGCACCAGTGGTTTGGGATGCAGGTAGAAGCAGCAAATGTACAAGGTAAAAACTTTATTTTAGAAACACTATCGCAATATGCTGCTATGATGGTTTTAAAACAAGAGTATTCCGAAGAGAAACTACTTCAATTTTTAGAACTTCAGAAAGAGACGTATAAAGAAGGGCAAGATAGAGAAGCTTTAAAGGAACCTTCCCTGGCTTTAGTAGAAAATCAGGATTACGTGTATTATGCAAAAGGAGCTATCAGTATGTATCAATTTCAAAAAGCAATAGGAGAGGAGCAAGTAAATAAAGCATTGCAACGCTTTCTGGAAGACTGGAATACAACAAATGGTAACCTAAAAATGGCAACAGACAGATATGCAACAACTCAGGACTTATTGGGCTATTTTAGAGAAGTTACTCCAGCTTATCAACAGCATATAATTACGGATCTTTTTGAAGCTGTAGGTGAATTAAAAATTGATGCAGCGAACGAATAGTACGTACTACGTAGCGCTGAAATAGGTTCTAATTTCCAAATACGAACTTTTAGCCTCCATAATATTCCCAATTTTGCTGTAAATAATAGTAAACATCAATTTTAATAATCAAAAAACGAACAATCATGAAATCAATTAAAATGAAAACAATCAAAAAACAAATGGTATTAAAAGTGGCTTGTGTAGCCTTTGCATTCGTATCAAGTACTACCTATGCACAAAACGCAGATCCTGAAACAACAACAACAACGCAGCGAGATGGCTTTATTATTGAATTTTCAGTAGGTGGAGGTCTAATCAGTTTAGAAGATAGTAAAGGTATTCAAACGTTCGACAAATCTCAAGGAACGTTTGTTTTTCCAGATCTAAAGTTTGGCTATATGTTGAATGAAAATCTTGCCATTACTGCCGCTTTGCCAGGAAACATATACGAATTTCAAGATAATGACAGGAATTTTGGAGGTTTTATTCCATCTGTGCAATATTGGGTAAAAGATAGATGGTGGATTCATGGGGGAATTGGTTTAGCCATAGATTCGCCAGCATTATACGATATCAAAGATAATGTAAATGACGATTGGAACTTTGGTGCTGCTGTTATGGCAAGTACAGGATACGAAATTTATAAAAAGAAAAACTTCGCACTTAATATACAGTCCAAATTAGTTTTGGGTAGTGTGTCTTTAGATGGAGACGCGGATAGAGATGCCGTAATTTTTAATATAGGATTAGGCTTTAACTGGTTATAAGGTTGAATATACATTCAATTATGAATGGAATTAGGATATCGATATAATCACAACGCATGTACAGCACTTAACTAACAATAAAATTGAGAAATTTATAGCATAATTGAATTTGTTCTGTTTTAAAAATACAAACCTTTAACAGCTCAATTTGCATCAACTTTGTAGCAAATAATTCTTATTATGAAAGCAGCAATTTATAAAAAATACGGTTCGCCAGAAGTTATTGAACTAGTTGAGCGGGAAAAACCAGCACCAAAGTCCAATGAAGTTTTGGTGCGTATAAAAGCTTCATCAGTAACCAGAGCAGATACTATGATGCGTCAGGGACAACCTAAGTTTGGTAGATTGTTTTTAGGACTTTTAAAACCTAAAAACACAAGTTTGGGTACTGGATTTTCAGGAGTTGTTGAATCAGTTGGTAGTGAGGTAACTCAATTTAAAATTGGTGATGCCGTTTTTGGCGAAAAACTATTTAGTAATGGCTGTAATGCAGAGTATGTATGTATTGCAGATAATTTGGTTTTAGATATAAAACCCAATACCCTTTCTCATGCAGAGGCTGCACCAGTTTGTGATGGGTTTCTAACATCGTACAATTTTTTAAAAGATATCGCAGATGTAAAGCCAGGTCAACATGTTTTAATTAACGGAGCTTCAGGAAGCTTAGGTTCAGCAGCAGTTCAATTGGCAAAAGTTATGGGAGCTAAAGTAACAGGCGTTTGTAGCACTAAAAACGTCAGTTTTGTAAAATCGATAGGAGCAGATGAAGTTGTTGATTATAAAAATGAAGATTGTACAAATTCTCAAATTAAATATGATATCATTTATGATTCAGTGGGTACTTTAAGCTTTAAAAGTTGTAAGAATATAGTAACTCAAAAAGGCATTTTCATGACACCTGTTTTAAGTTTTGGAATAGTATGGCATTCAATCGTAAATTCAAAAAAAGTAAAATTTGCTGCTACAGGTATGAAAAAGACAGAAGATTTGAAACGTTTATTCAGTGATTTAGTTCACTTTTTTAGGCAAGGAAAACTTCGTACAACTATTGATAAAAAATATAGCTTATCCGATCTAATACATGCGCATCATTACCTTGAAACAGGTCGTAAAGTGGGAAATATAGTTATCTTCAATCCATAAATCATCAACTCGAGCTGAGCCTGGTCGAAGCATCAAAAAAGAACAACACATGTTTTTCAAATCAAAAGAAGGGAAAGAAAAAATCTTAACCCTCTACAATCAAAAGTTAAAGGTGCTGAATATTGAATATTCAGAAAAATTAGTAGAAACAAAGTTTGGAGTCACTAATGTTATTGCTACCGGCGATACTAAAAACCCTCCTTTAGTACTAATTCACGGAACAGGAGGATGTGCACCACAAATTCTGGATTCTTTCCCCAATCTAACCTTAAAATACTGTGTCTATGCGGTAGATGTGCCAGCACAACCCAATAAAAGCGCAGAGAATAGATTAGACATGAAATCGTTAGAATATGGAAAATGGCTTATTGAAGTAATCATAAAACTAAGACTGAAAGACGTGACCTTAGTTGGCTTTTCCTTTGGGGGTTTTATTAGCTTAAAAGCTCTAGAGTTTAACGAAACACCAATTAAACAGGTTTTCTTAATTGCCCCAGTCTATATTGTAAATGGTAATCCGCTTGTAGGTTTGTTCAAAATGTTTATTCCATTAAAAAGGTTTATCAAAACAAATAACCAAAAACACATTAAAAAAGTAATGGGAGCACTCTTTTCTGAATACGATGATTTTGCATTAACCTACATGTCACATACATTTCAGCACTGTAATATGGATTTCTCACCACTCCCTATAATTTCTAAAGATTCAGCAAAAAATTTGAAAACACCAATTAGCATTTTCGCAGCTGAAAAAGACATTATGTTTCCAGGAAGAAAAATGATTAAAAGAGCAAAACGAATTTTCCCTTCTTTAAAAGAAGTTGTGTTGCTTAAAGATTCTAAACACGTGCCAGGTTCTAAGGATTTTAAAAAAATAGAAGCTGTAATACTAGAATAAAAACCAGCTACAGATAGCGCAGAAAAAGCGCTATTCGCATATGTACTTAAATGTACTATAATGTTCTGCGGTATAGCCTCTCTCGATTTTGCTATCGGGATCACTTTGCTTTACTCACGTGATTATATTTTAACGTATTCGTGAATCTAGTGCCTCGATTTGAGACAAAGTAATTAGTAATTACAGTTTCCCTAAAAAGTTTTTCTTACCAAAAGTTTATTTTTAAAATGTGAATGAAATCGACGTAGGAGATTCACGAACACCTAAATAATAAATTAAGATGTGAGAGTAAACACTCTTTACAGCGTTGGGTGCCTGCCCGCCGTAGCTTTTTTAGCGAAGGTGGGGAGTAGGGTGGAGGGAAAGTGTGTAGAGTGGGATAGCCAATGGATATTTAATATTCAAGATTGTTTTTTGTTAATTCCCCATTACCTAAAATACGAAATGCATCTCTATTATTAATTAGTTCCATAGCGACTAAAATTTCATCATTATCAATACTTAATAATCCAATTTGTTGGTCAAAATACTCCAACATATTATTAAAGCAATTTTCTAAAGATAGGTTTGAATTTAGAAATTCTTTTAAACAATAAGTTTCGCAATTAATGTAAATTTGATTATAATCTTCATAAGTCGAAAATGATATTTGATTATATCCAACATAACTTAGACAATCATTTTGAATCAATTTAGGGCCTAATTTTATTGCCGAATCACAAGCTGTAGTATAAAAAAGAGACTGTTTTAAATGGTCGATGTTTTCTAAGTCAACCAAAATATCATTATCAGTCAATAATTGAGCATCATTTCCGTGTGTTAAAGCTGCAAAAACAAATTTATCTTCATCAAATAAATTAATAGTTTCAATTAGATTATCTTCTGTACATTCAAGCCCTGTTAAATGAAATAACTTAACATCATCAATTTGAGATAAGTAAGTGTTTAAAGATTGGAAACATTCCTCAAAATAATCTCCTAATTCTTGATCATTATTATCATAAGCAACAATTGTGTTAATCATCAATTTTTAATTTTTGACGGCTAAATAATTCTATTGCCAATTTTAATAAATTTTTTTCAAATGTAATACCTACTTCTGTTTGTTGTCTAATACTTTGAAGTAATTCATTCATAGTATAAGTTCTTCCATCTTTAGTTTTTAGAATTACTTGATTACGCTTTTCTACAGGATGGCGAACAATCCAATCTTCAATTACGGCATCTATTCGGACATCAAGAACTTGTACAGCTTCATCGATTAACTCAATAATTTTTGTATAATCTGTCGCAAAGCTTTCTAATTTAAATAAATCCTTATTTATAAGTTTTTTTAAGACATTAGCATCGATTGATGAAATCTTACTTACAGTCACTAAAATAACATATACCAATGATGTTTCCTCTCTAATTTTTTCGAAAACCTCAATACCATCAATCTCTCGACCATCTTGAAAATTTCTATCTAAAAGAACCACCATTTTTTGACCTAAATTATTTAATACATAATCTAAACCTTCCTGTGAATGCCTGAATAACTTAACATTAGCTTCACCATACTTAGTTTTTAAGCCTACCATTATTGGTGAAGTATTATTTTCTTCATCAAATATGTCATCGTGGATGACTATAATTTTCGTTGGGACTATTTGATTCATTTTGATGTGTTTTTAAAAGGAATGGTAATTTTAAAAGTTGCTCCTGTTGGCTTAAATTCATTTTCAACAACTTCAATTGTTCCATCTAGTGCATTGATTTGTTTCTCAACAATATACAGACCTACACCAGCACCGCCTTGTTCAGCTGTTCTCGTATTGTATAAGCCAAAAATCCATTCTTTATCATTCATATCCAAGCCATATCCATTATCAGAAAAATAAATTACAAAATTTTCAGTATTAAGGTAACCTGTACATTTAATTTTTTTATTGGAAATATCTTTTAAAGCTTTTATAGAATTTGAAACTAAATTTTGAAAAACATCTCGAAAAGCATCTTTATTTGTTTCGATTACAAAACTATCTTTTATATCAACTTCTAACTCTATCCCTTCTTTATTAAATATATCCAAGTATTGTTTATTTAATAAATCTGTGATTAACTCAGATACATTAAACTCTTCATAACTATCTGGATTAACATTAGCAAAACTCAACATAAAATCAGTTACAGAAAGTAACGTTACCATTTCATTATAAATCAAGACTGAATACTGTTTAAAATATTTCTCTAAATCTTGATTTGGATAATTTAGTTTAAAAAATTCACCTAGATGTTTTACTTTTGCAATAGAAGTACGCACGGCGTGAGTAATAAGGGATGCAAATTCCTGCATCGAAACAATACGATAGAGTATTTTTTCCTTTCTCTCAACTTCCTTTTGGAACTTCTTTTGTTCTGAAATTCCCTTACTTATTGCTTGGTGTAAACCTTTGGCTTGGGTTTTTAAAAGATCAATAATTTCAATCGCTTTCGGATTAGTCTTTGCAACTAATCTTTCTATTTTTTCTAATTCTTTTTCAAAATATTTTACACCGCTACTTGCGTCTATAAGCTTGTTTTCGACATTACTACGTTTGACTATTCGTTCGTGTTTTTTTAATTCTTCAAATGCAGTCAACTGATTTATAATAAATTCTTTGAGCTTTCGATACTCTTCATTGTCAATAAAGTCTTGACGATTTGTTGCATCAATAATTTTTTTATTTTTTTCTTTGGTGATATCTAATACGCCAATAACCTCTTTAGTACCTACAGTATCAAAAGCTCCACTATACCTACGTTTATCTAATCCCAAAACATCTCTTTTCTTGTCAGCATCTTGTTCATATTCTGCAAAAGGGGTAGCAATTATTCCATCTCTATAAATTTTTATACCATCTATTCGCGTGTCATCATTTTTATAAGCTGCTCTATATTTTCTTTTAGCTCCCTCGTTAAAATGATATATTCTTAATTTTACAGGTCCAAAAATTTGTTCCGGGATATATTCTTTCTCAATTTTTCCATTTGTAGAATTAAATACTAGCGACTCTTGAAGATTTTTATTGCTGTCAAATTCAACTTCAGCGTAATGTGAATAGTATTTTACTGCATCTGGTTTTACTGGCTTATTACTATAAGAAGGATAATCGTTTGAATCTAAAAAAATATTAAATGGAGGATTTACAGGATAAAAAGGAGAGACTAATTTAGATAGTTCTTTATAAAGACGCTCTATATCATTTGAAGTCCACGTGTCATATATTTTAGATATAATTATTTTAGTTCCTTTCTCATCAACTGAACCAGTCTCATATTTATACTTATTTTTAACATCAGTAAATAATGACAGTTGACCTGTATTTGAATTTAAAGATAATTCTTCATATTCATCCCAATTTATATCTACACATAACCAATTTTTATCGCCTAGTTCTTTGGTTTTTATTTGCACTCTTTCTCCAAGTTTATCGACTGCAAATCTTCCTACTCCTTTTTCTCCAACAAATTTTCTATTGTAAGGTGGGGCAGAATACAATTGAGCTCTTTTACTATTCGTGCCTACTACCATCCATTTATTCTTGATGTCATCAAATGACATACCTGTACCATCATCAGAAATAATAATTTGGCCATTTTTTGAATCAGTAGAAATATCTTTAAACGATACAGTTACTTTTTCAGCATTGGCATCGTAAGAATTTTTTACAAGTTCAAAAACTGCAGTTACTCTATCCGTTATTAATTCACGCCCAAGTAAACGGAAAGTATTTACATCTACTCTCCATTTTAACGAACCACCTTCCTTATTTAAAACATCATTATCCTTCAATTTCTTCAATATGTTTTTTTATACTTTTTGCAATCGCAATTCCTAATCCAACAGGGACAGCATTACCTATTTGTCGTGCAATAGCACCAGCGGACATCTCCTTATCTGGTGAAATAAATTCATAATTTGAAGGAAAACTTTGTATCAAAGCTGCTTCTCGTAATGTTATAGCTCTATGTTGTTCAGGATGTCCAAATCTTCCATTACTCAAACCAATACAGTATGTGGTCATTGTAGGAGCTACATCGTCCCATTTCATACGACCATAAACACTTTTAAAATTTTTGCCACTTTCTTTCTTATGACATTCAAGCCATAAACTGTTATCCCAGTCAGTCCAATTTCCACCTTCCTTAGTGGCTCTAATTCTTTTTCTATTTATTTCTGAAAGTTTTCTAGCTCTATGGAGTTGATCATTCGGATGTGACACACCATCCTCAACGGGAGGTAAGTGACCAATTGCATCACGAACAGTAACATAATTCCTATCCAAAATTGTTTTTTCTATTAAATCAATTTTGCCGTGTTTAGAAGCGAACAAAATTAATCTTTTTCGCCTTTGCGGAACCCCATAATCTTGAGCATTTACTATATAGAATGAGACTGTATATCCTTTATTTTCTAATCTAGTCTTAAAATCGTCAAATACTTTACCATTATTAAATTTCAATAAAAGTGGAACATTTTCCATTGAAACAATCTCTGGTTCTACATGATCGACTAAATCTGAAAATGAATATAATAACTTCCACTTTTCATTTGTAGAATCTTTTTCTCCATCTTTCACACCTTTTCTATTATATATTGAAAAAGGTTGACAAGGAGCGCAACCAACTAAAATTTTTCTTTTATCAGTAGTATAAAAGGAACTTAATTCATCTGCACTAAGACCTATTATATCCTTGTGATAAAATTTTGAATTATTATTTTTTTCAAATGCATATTCACAAGATTTATCGAAATCAATTCCTGCATCAACTTGGAAGTTTTCGTTTACAAATCCGTGGGTTAATCCACCAACACCACAAAATAAATCTACTATAGAAAAATTATTTATATCCACTGTATAAAAGTATACTTAAAATTTATATTCTTTAACCTACAAATGTAGAAATAATTAAAATGTAATTTTAATATAGATATATTTATTAAAATTACAAAAAACTTGGAATTTGATTTTTTTCTCGGCCTCAGAAAACTTTGGCAAAACAACTTGCATCCGACGAACCACGAAATATTTTTTAATAAAACTGACTAATGTTTATTGTGGTAAGAGGAATGCACCGACTAATCACAAGTTGTAAATCAACTCTACTATCAAAATCATCTTCAAATCTATAATAAGATTAACAAAGCCTTTCTAAAATATAGTGATTGAGCCGTACATTGTTTCCAAAGGTTTGTGCAGCCTTGATTTTTGTTTAGCGTACGCGATTATAGTTAAGAGGTATTCATGAATCTCCAGCACAGTTAATTGTAATTATAATTGATTTCTTTATACATCTAAAACTTCTAATCCACGAGAATCGCGTATTTGAAATTTTATTGCCCTAAGTACCGCATATGGGAAGGAATACATCTAGTTACTGGGATATTTTTAGTTGTTGTAGCGTTTAACTACAGGGAGAAGCGGTGGCGTACATATGCTTTTACATAAATGCTGACGATATAGTCCGCCGAAAAAGGCGGATCGATATCTGCATTTATGTAAAATAACGCGAAAATGCGCTATTCGCATATGTACTCAAATGTACTATAATTTATATTATGTCAAATAGAATATTTTAGGTCCTGCTCCCTTGCTTATAATATATCCCGTAACTTCGCTTCTTGAAAACAAAACAATCCTCTTCTCAATTCGAGTTTGTCGCTCTTATGGCGGCATTAATGTCGGTTACTGCTTTATCTATAGATGCTTTATTGCCGGCATTAGATATTATAGGCGAAACTATTCATACTAAAAAAACAGCCGATAATCAATTACTGGTGATCATGATTTTTCTGGGTTTGGGTGTTGGTCCGCTATTATTTGGACCGTTATCTGATGCCTTGGGCAGAAAACCCTCTGTGTATATGGGTTTTGGTTTGTTTGTGGCAGCTAGTTTTATTTGTATTTACGCACAAAATCTTGAGGTCATGATCCTTGGGCGTATTCTTCAGGGCGTTGGGCTTTCGGCACCCAGAACAGTGTGTATTGCCATTATCCGCGATTTGTATGAAGGTGATTATATGGCGCGTATCATGTCGTTTGTAACCGTAGTTTTTATCCTTATTCCTATTATAGCGCCTGCTATGGGGCAGTTTATCTTAAACCATTATAACTGGCAGGCAATTTTTTATGTGCAAATTGGGATTAGTGTCCTGGTAGCTTTTTGGTTTTGGTGGCGCCAGCGTGAAACCCTTCCCACATCCAAAAGAATTCCTTTTTCAATGAAACGAATCTACAAGGGTTTTAAGGAAACCCTTCGGTACAAGGAAACCATGGGCTATACCCTTATTTCCGGGTTTGTTGTAGGATCGTTCTTGGTGTATTTAAGTGCCTCTCAGGAAATTTTTCAGAATCAATACGGACTGGAAGCAGAGTTTCCTTACATTTTTGCGGGCTTGGCTATTGCTATTGGTCTGGCTATTTTTTTAAACGGAACTTTCGTACTTCGTTTTGGTATGGAAAAAATGGTAACCACTTCCCTATTTGGCTTTTTTACTGTTTCAGTACTTTATCTGCTGTTCTTTTTTAATGTAGCACAACCTGACATCTTTATTTTATTAGGTTTCTTTGCGGTTCAATTTTTCTTTATCGGTTTTCTCTTCGGAAATTTAAGAGCCCTGGCCATGCAACCTGTTGGACATATAGCTGGAATTGCCGCTGCTATTACCGGACTTATTTCCACCCTAATGGCGGTTCCCATAAGTACGTTTATTGGCAGGTTTGTACTGCAGGGTACCTTGCCGCTGTTTATAGGTTTTTCGGTCTGTAGTCTCGTATCTTTGTGCATTTTATGGTATGTAAAGAAAACGTTATGACCCAGTTCCTGCACCCACAGGAGGTTATTTTTTTCGCAAAAGTTCTATTTTTTTCATCACAGCTTCAGCTGCTGCAACTTTAGCATCGCTCTGTGACCGATTCACTTTGGAAAGTTTAAAAGATTCTTTCATCAAATTTTCGTACTCAAGTTGTAACTTTTCTTCTTCCGTCTTTTTCTTAAATAGTCCAAACATTTTTTCTTTTAAAGGTATGAAACGCTATTTATAATTACAACATACAGCCAACTCTTTTCAGAATTTATTTTCCTGAATAATTAACGTAAAATTCTTGCAGTTAAAAAATCGCACCCCGGGTAATTACAGGCAGCACGTCTACTTACCATAATAAACAAAAGGAGCCCAGTATTTTGGAGCTTTTAATTGCTCACCGTATGTTCCGGCTATGAATTCACGTTTTACTTCATTTATTGCCATTTTGTATTCTTTCTTTTCAGTGAAAATCTTTTTATACAAGTTTTCCACAAAAATAGCAGTTGCATAATCGTTTACAGACCATAAGGAGGTAAGGGTTGCATTGGCACCAGCAGTTAAAAACGAATAGTTAAGTCCGGCAATTCCTTCCCCGGGAACTATTTTCCCAAGTCCGGTCTGGCAGGCACTAAGCATGACCAGTTCGGGCTGCATGTTAAGCTTGGCTACTTCGTCTACCACCAATACCCCATCTTCCCCGTCCTTTGGGGTTGGATATACCGAAAACATAATACCACTTAAGTCAAAAATATACCCGTGTACCGAAGCGTGGCTTGCCAGATGAATTACCTTATAGTTATTGAGTTCCCCCGCGGCAGACATTTTCTTTAGCTCATTTTCGGTCATATCGGTATCCAGCTTTACATCACTTTTTGGGACTATCTGAGCAATCATTTCAACTTCTTTTTTGGTGCCTTGTAAATACGTGGCAGCTTCTTTATTAAAGGTTGCAAAGGCATAATCAACATTTTCACCTTTATCCAGCGACTGCGCTACTTCCAGGCGGAGTCTGTCGATATCGGTTACGCTTTTCAGGCTTTTTCCGGGACTGGTTCTGGCTGCGTATTTTGCATCGCCAAACGCCAGAATATTTTTAGGATAGGTTTTAGACGTACGCTGACGTAAATTTCGAAGTACGGTCCCACTGTTGATATAGGCTACTTCATAATCTTCGATCAAATACTTATTGTTCGGGTTCATAAAAGTTTCAAAAGGAAGAAAATTAAGTTCCCCGTCCAATGAGAAAATAAGTTTCTTTTTTCCATTGAAATAAGCTGCTAAAGGGTCTACATAGGCTGCATAAAAAGCATTTGCCATTCCATCCAGGTATTTGCCATACCCGCGTTGCAGCTCGTCCTGATCCGGGTTTAAATTATGCCGATATACTTCAATTAATAAGCCTAATTCTCCCTCTTTTAATTTTTGCATTCTCCCTTCCTCATAATTTGCATATTTGGTGTATTTCGGGCTACGGAACTCCCTTTTTGCCAAGGCTGTTTCAATCTCTCCCACCATAGCATTCTGACCCGCATAAATTCCCATGAGGTATCCGTTTGAAACGATAAACCGTGCTTCAACTTTTTCTTTTGTAACTACTACGCCCACATATACACCTTCATACGTGGACCCTTGCGAAACATCTATATAATAAATGAGGGCTTCGTCCGGCGCCAATGCAGCTTGTATTTCCTTGGTGGTGGCCCTCCCCTTCTTAGAGCTGGACGTAGCTTCTGCCAACCCATAGGCACGCATGCTTTCGGCAATGGGGACTATTTTTTCAATCTCCTCTGTTTGCTTGTAGCAGCCCACTAGTTTACTGCAGATCAAGCTATAACTTTTTAGATCACCGGGTAACTCGCTTTCATCTGCTGTTGCTATTTGTTTTTCCAGCAGTTCCTTTGCCCTTAAAAAATAGGGAATTGCCGGGGGATAAATTTGTTGCTCTAAATAAATAACTCCGGCATTGTATGCCTGGGTTGCATTTGTATATTCTTCCGGTGCTTTTACTTCCACTTTTTCAAAGTTTTTATTTCCGATCAAAGCATTTTGCTGTGCCTCTTTTAAATATTGCTCAAGTTTGGTGTTGTTCCATTTATGAGCAGTTACATAGGCCAACCCCTCTTTCGAGTATTTTTCGGCTTTGGCCGCATCTTTATTTGCTAGCGCGGCAGTAATTACGGTGTACATTTTAATTTTTAGCGCCTGGTCTTTAATTTCCGGGAGATAAGTTGCTAAGGCTTCGGCAAGCTGCGCGGCATCATCAAATTTATTGGCCATTCGCAGGGCTTTAGCTTTGTTATGTAAAATTTCCGCAGGAATACCATACGATAGTTTTTCGTCTTTTACATCATCAAAAATTATATTGGAGATCGTTACAATTTCATCGTTGTTTTTCTCGTAATCATATAGGGTCACCAAACTTTTGTAAAGACTAAATCTGGTAAGGGGATGCAATCGTTTGTCTACCATTCCTTTGGTAAGGATGGGTCTTAATTTTCTAGCGATTCCCAGATCATATTTATTGGCATACAAAGCAAGGTTATCGGCAACATAGTAAAACAACCCTGGCAAGAACAGCCCCGCTTCCATGTCTTTTTCAACTTTCAATAAATTTTCAAACAATGCAGGTCCTTTTGCGGCGGCAAGGTCTTCTTTAGTTACTGCATAGCTGGGATACAGGTAAGCGTTGTAGTACTTTATATTGTTACTGGAATTTTGTTCCATATATGCAATGCCTTTATTCAGGGCATTGGTAGCATTTGCAAATTTTGGATAGCCGGTATAGGCTTTCGCAGTGGCTTTTAGCCAGGCTAAGTCCTGTTGATACACTTCTGGTTTGGAGGGTAAAAAGCTTAAGGTTTGTGTAAGTTCATTTATAAATTTTGCATCATTCGAATTGAGGGCAGCATTTATAGCCCCTGTAACGTTGTATCGGAACGTTGGTTCTAAATAATAAGCGGCCTTTGCATAAACAAGCGCATTGTCATAATCTTTTAATTCTATTAAATTTCTGCCCACAAACATATATCCTGCCGAATGATGTGAATACCGGTCTATCAATTCAACAGCGAGTGCTAAACTTGTTTTGTAATCTTTATTACTATTAGCCTGATACATTTTATCATGGGCAGGGTGCTTAAAGATAGAACCAGGTTGAGGGTTTACTTCTACAAACTGTGCGCTTGCTTTTTGAAAACTAAATAACAGCGCAAAGAGCACCAAGGGAATGTAACAAAAAATGGGATTTTTCATGATCGTGGATTTTATGAGGCTAAAGTCCTGTTTTTAAAAGGGTTTTTCAATAGGGCATTTGACGTATAATAGCAACCGACAAAGACACATGAAAAACTAAGTACTAAAAAAAGACTGTCTAAAAAGTGTACTCATATTGTCAAACTGAGCTTGTCGAAGTTTTAACAGTAGTGACTAGCAATACATTTCGACAGGCTCCGTATGACAAATTCATGAATTGGACACTTTTTAGACAGCCTCTTTCTTTTAATAACAATTATACTTACTCTTTCAATACCTTAAATGTTTGAATTCCTCTCTGGGTTTCAATTGTAAGAAAGTAGATTCCCGATGCATACTTAGCCATATTTATACTAGCGCCGTTGTCAAAATTTTGAAAGCTTTCAACCTTTACTCCAAAAGCATTATACGCAGTAATAGTTGCCTGCTGTATCCCTTGTATGGTCACGATGCCTTTTGTAGGGCTAGGATACACTGTAATAGTAGTGCCAGCCACTTCATTAACCGATAAGGGTAGATCACAAATTCGGTAAAAGGTGTCTTTAAAGCGGGCATATACAAAAAAGCACGTTTCAGTACTATTAACCCCTAGCCTATCGTAAAACGCATTGGGTAAATTATATAAAGCGGAGCTAAATGTTTCGCCTCCATCGGTACTTAACTTTATGGGTTCTCCATTATTACATGCCCCATCCTGTACGGTTAATAGCGCTCCGCTACCTGTGACAGCATCAAATACCTGGCAAAAATCATTGTAGTTCAACGGATCGGCATTTGCCCAGGTTACGCCCATATCTGTACTTTCATATAATCCCGTGCCAAATACGTCACCGGCAAACAGAGTGGTATTAATTTGCTCGATATTCCAGTACTTAGCCCCGGTAGTAGGGTATCCTGTTCCTATTTGTGAAAAGGTTGCACCGCCATCTGTACTTTTGTAAATTCCTTCTACTCCAGCTACTAAAAAAGAGTTGTCATATGCAAGCACGTCTTTCATCTGTGCAGTGCTAGGCAGGGTTCCTACCATTACCGTTGCAAACGCATCGGTAGAAGATACTACTCCAGCGGGTCCGGAGTTGTCTCCGTGTACTGCAACTACCGTATCATCCAGCATTGCAAAGTTATTTACAAATCCAAGTCCCGTTGCTGCTGTTGCGGTCCAGCTGGCGCCATTATCTGTACTTTTAAAGATAGCATTTTCACCACCTGCATAAAGGATATCATTCTCTTCGTCCAAGAATACACTTCTAATGGGTAGGTTGGCAGTAGGTCCTGTTTCAAAAGTAAGGTTTGAAAAGGTAGTTCCGTTATCAGAACTGGCAAATAACCCCAGGTCTGAACATACATACACAACGTCATTATATCCTACTGTTGCATAGTTTTCATCAATTGCTACTGAATTTAATTGGGGTATTGCAAGCGGTTCCCATGTTTGGGCATGTGTAGCTATAACAGTAAATAAGATAGCTATGCATAGATTTACTGATGCGCGTAGGGTTGTTTTTCCGGTAATTTTTTTCATAATACGCTTAGGTTTAAATTTTGATAAAAATAGACCTTACGACTACTGAAAAAAATAAGGCAACTGTCGTATTAACAGTTGCCTCTATCGTTTTATCTGGTTTTAGTATTATTTAAGTACCATGACCGCCTTTGCGTTTACAAACTCTTTAATTCCAAAGCCACCATGCTCTCTTCCATACCCAGAGTCTTTTACACCGCCAAACGGCATACTCGGGTCTGCCAGTCCAAATGAATTTATAAAAACCATTCCCGTATCAAAATGTTTCTGTGCCAGTTCTATAGCTTTCTTTTCATCTTTGCTGAAAATTCCGCCCCCAAGTCCAAAGCGGCTGTCATTGGCAATTCGCATCGCATCTTCATTATCCTTTGCCTTTATCAACGAAGCTACTGGTCCAAAGAATTCCTCTTCGTATGCCGGTTGCCCGGGTTTTACATTTCCAAGTACGGTTGCGGGATAATAAAACCCTTTTCCTTCCGGAATCTTTCCACCTGTTAAAATTTCGGCACCTTTTTCAACACTTTCCTGCAGCTGTTCGTGCAACCTCTCACGCATTTCTTCAGTAACCATAGGCCCCATCGAGGTATCTTTTTGGGTGGGATCACCCGTTTCGATTTCCTTCATTCCTTGAACGAATGCTTTTTTAAATTCATCGTACACCTTTTCTACCACCACAAATCGCTTTGCTGCTACGCAGGTTTCGCCGTTGTTATAAATACGTCCCTGCACACAAGTTTCGGCTGCCATCTTAATATCGGCATCATCAAAAACCAGGTAGGCATCATTACTTCCCAGCTCCAGTACCGTTTTCTTAAGGTGTTTTGCGGCTTGTTGTGCTACTGTTTTACCAGCGCCATCACTTCCGGTAAGGGTAACGCCTCTCACTAATTTATTGGCAATGACATCATCAGACTGATTATGGTCTATTATAAGCACGGTAAATAGATCTTTTGGTAGTCCAGCGTCTTCAAAGATTTCCTTCAGTAAAAGTCCGGAACCTGTACAGCTTTGTGCATGCTTTAATAACACTCCGTTTCCAGCCATTAAATTTGCAATCGCATACCGGATGGCCTGATAACACGGAAAATTCCAGGGTTGTATCCCATAAATAACCCCAATAGGAGCATACGTTACAATCCCTTTTCCTCCATTGGCAAGTTCACGCTCATCATCGGCTAGTTCTGTTACTCCTGTTTTGGCAGTATACTCACAAATACCCGCACAGAGTTTTACCTCCTGAAAGCCCTGTTTAATAACCTTACCCATTTCCTGGGTCATTAACTTAGCAAATTCTTCACGGCGTTCCATCAGGCCTTCTCCAATCTTTTTAATGATGGCAGCCCTCTCTTTTAAACTGGTTAGTTTCCACGAAGTAAATGCTTTATGACACTTTGTAATGGCGTTCTCCATTTCATCGGTTGTCATATATGTATATTCCTTTAGTACTGTTTCGGTGGCAGGATTTATAGTTCTGAATCCGCCCATTATTTCTCTGTTTTTCATATGTATTGCCCGCGTAGGCGGGTATGTTTTTAATTAAATTATTTTCTTTATTGCTGCGGAATTAATTCTCGTGTTTCAGCCTCGTAGTCTAAATACCCTTCTTTTCCCTGGGTATAAAAAGTGTCCTTGTCCCAACCGGAAGTATCTGCCTCTTCCCTAAAACGGCCAACAAGATCTGGATTGGAAACGTACAACTTGGCAAACGCCACCAGATCTGCATCTCCGTCCCGTATTACTTTGTTGCCGGTAGATTGTGTAAAGCCAGTGTTAATCATCAAATTACCCTTATACATGGGTCTGTATCGTTTTGCAATATCACAAACGGCATAAGGCACTTTACTTACATCGGTAAAAGGTTCGGACAAATGGATGTAGGCTAAGTTGTATTGGTCATTCAACTTTTTGATGACATAATCGAAGGTAGGTATCGTATCTTCAACTACTTCCATTCCAAATGTTCCGTGAAGTGAAGGGTTAAAACGCGCTCCTATTTTTTCCTGCGGAATAACTTCCTTCATTGCATCTAAGGTTTCAAAAAAGAATCGGGCGCGGTTTTCTATACTTCCGCCATACTCATCTTTTCTTTTATTGCTGAAACTGCTGAAGAATTGATGGAATAAGTACCCGTTGGACGAATGTATTTCCACACCATCAAACCCTGCTTCTACTGCATTTTTTGCAGCCTGAACAAATTCATTTTTGGTCGTTTCAACATCCTCCTTCGTCATTGCTTTTGGCGTAACAGTATCCTTTTGTCCCTCTGGGGTAAACACTTTTTCCTCAGGGTTTATGGCCGAGGGCGCCCATGGTAACGTTCCATCGTGAAAGTCGGGGTGTGAGATTCTCCCCACATGCCACAACTGAATAAATATGCGTCCGCCTGCTTCGTGAACCGACTTTGTTACTTTTTTCCAGCCATCTATTTGCGCCTGAGAATGTATTCCCGCGGTATAAACATACCCCACTGCTCTTTTAGAAACCTGTGAGCCTTCGGTTATAATTAATCCGGCGGTTGCCCGTTGTGTGTAATAAGGTACGTGCAAATCTTCGGTGGGTGCTGTATTTTTATTAGTTGCTCTGCTTCGGGTCATTGGAGCCATAATTACCCGATTGGGAAGTTGTAAATCTCCTATTTGAATAGGTTGTAATAAGGGTTGTGTGTCTTTCATAGTTGTATGTTTGGTTTTATGTAAAGATACTTGAGAAAGATGTTAAAAAGTGTTGTCAATACAGGGCGCGGGGGTTAAACTATGTTAAGATTAGCACATAAAAAAAGCGATAATACCCATGGATATTATCGCTTTTTCTTTCTGAAGAACGTATGTACTTATTCTTCCGAAACTAGCTTTACTTCGCCTTTATTGGAAATCTCAAAACTCTCCTTTTTTATCACACTTCTAAAATTGGAGGAGCGTCTGTAATTATCCTGAAAATCGGCGTGGTTCTTTTGTTTTTTTGGTTCCATATCGACAGTCATTTAAAAATTGGGAAACTAAAGCTATTGAAAAAAACTAACACAAGTACAAGTAAGAGTGCTAATTTTCAAAACTTTAACTAATTGTATTATCAAAAAACAATAGTTAAAAAGGTTTTTTCAAACGGTATTTTCATGCTTTGACTGCTAAGTTCTGGAAGCGCGTTTGTTTTACTCCTCCTCTTCCCTTGCCTTTTCTCTATCGTCTGTATTTTCAAGCTTACGCTGCATTTTATCCATAGCATCGGCTATTTTCTTTTTTTCATCATTAGAAATCATATCCTTGTCTTTTTGTAATTTAACATCTCCATCGCCTGCAACTTTTAAGTTTTCATCCCCTTCCACCTTGCCTCCAAAATTGGAGGACCGTCGGTAGTTAGATTGAAAATCGGCATGGTCTTTTTGTTTCTTTTTTGTACTCATCTTTTTATTTTTTAAAGTTTCCAACTTT
>PANU01000107.1 GCA_002707745.1 Flavobacteriaceae bacterium | reverse complement strand
GTTTTACCATCTTTTTCAAATTGATATTTTTTCATACTGTGTCGTTAGTTACCCGTTATTAATGTGATGTATTATGCGAACTCATCTTCGTCCACTAAAGCCGATTCTTTTAAATTAGAAGGGATATTGGCTTTAAATTCCCTTTCTTCGTATATTGTAAAATAATCTGCTAGATATCCTTTTAACATTTTCTCGTCTTGCATTATCTTGTCAACTATAGCTGTTGCATCAGATTTACTAACTTGGCCATCTCCAGGTGTAGGATCAAACCTGTTAACCGTCTCTTCGTCTATACCCAAATCAGTATACTGCATCGATTGTAGTTTTTCTGTTAAGTCATCTTTAAAAGAAGTATCACCAACCATTTTCTTTTCAGCTAATTTTATTGGATCAGTATTGTCTATTATTTTAGAATATCTAGTTTTTGCAGACTCTCTATCAAACTCTAAGCTATCACCCTCTTTTAAGTTCCTAGCGTTATTACCACCATTAGCAATACTCATATTTAAAGAATCACCAGCTTTGGTATCCTTCTTTCTACTGTTAACATGCTCTTTTATTTCGTCTACCGTTACAAACTTCTCCTTGTCTTGTAGCAATGCTTCTGCTTCATCTGGTGTTAAATACTCTCTCTTACCTGTTGTTGAGTTGTACATTAAAAGTTTATCGCCAGTTTCTCTAGCTTTCCTTATCCAATATAACTTAGCAGATCTTTGATACTTTTTAAAACCAGCCTCGTTATTACTATATGAGTTACCAAATTTATCTGTTTTAGTTTTGCCATCTTCTGACACCGTGAACCTATCATCTTCCCAGGAACCCCTATAACTCTTTAGTCTATTGTTACCGTCCTCGTCTTTAAAAACAAACTCTTGTAATGCATCACTACTTAAAGCGTACCCAACTCTACCATTCTCGTCTTTAGTTGGCTCGATGTTTCCTTCAACTATATCTTGTATTGTACCATCATCTACTTCATCAGGACTTATCTCGTTGTCCTCATCTGTTATTGTTTCTGCGATTTCTTCTCTATCAGCCTCGTTCTTCTTGTGCTCTTCTGCTTCTTTTATGGTATCTCTTTCAAAATCCATTCTTTCTTTTTTGTTTAAATAAACATATGCAGCTCTTCTTTTTTTAAACTTCTTATATAGTTTTTGATATTCTTCATCGCTCAATCCTTCTTTGCTTAATTGCTTTTTCATTATAGCATTAAACTCGTTATTTCTTTTTTGAACAACTTTAGATATACCTTCAGATAGATGGTCTGCCATAGACGTGAACGCCTTGGACTCGGTTAATCTCCCCTTGTTTTGTGCTCGTGCGACTTTACCAGCCCCAGCGACTAATGATCTATTCATATTATAAAAATTTTATTCAGTTGTACCATCACCCTGCCCAAATCCAGCAAACATATTAGCAGCTCCAGTTATACCACCCGTTATAGCATCCCACTTCTGTTGCTTAGCTGCTGCTTGCATTTCTTTTTTAGCGGCAAATTTTTCCTGTGCCATACCAAGTAGCGTTTCTGTTTTATACTGATCATCGCTTCTTTTTTGATACTCACCTTGAATTTCTAAACCTTGGAGCCTACCCGCTTCAGCTCTTTCAGCTCTTTGATTAGAAGCCTCTTGTCTACCAATATCAGCTGCAGATTGCTGCGCAGCTAGTTGACCTGATTGAGCCATTTGTTGAGCTAAGGCTGCGACTCCACTTCCTCCTGCCGCCCCACGTAAACTATCTAATATATTAGCTTGACTTTGTTGAAATTGTTCTTTTTGAAATTGAGATTGTTTTTGGTTGATGGTTAAATCTTCCATTGTGTTTTCCATGTTGAGATATGGGTTACTTGTATCCATTTCTCTAAACGCGTCCATTTGAGCGTTTAATTCTTTCTTAGCTTTCTTAGCTTGTTTTCTCGCCCGCCTTTGTTCCTTTCTAGCTTTAACAGCGCCTATCACACTACCAGCTACAGATAAACCTATACCTAATGGCATTGCCATACTACCAAGGCCAGCGCCAATACCACCACCACCTCCAAGTAGGCCACCTATCTTATTTAAAAATCCACCACCACCCTCTCGTTCGTTCATAGACCATCTCCAGTTTGGATCTTGAGGCGTAGTAGTCGTCGTCGAAGGTGTAGTGTTTGTTGGACCCACCGTCGGTGGAGGAGGCGCACTGTTCATGTTCCACATATAATTTGGATCTCCCCCTCCTTGGGTTTGATTATTCATATTCCACATATAATTTGGATCACCTCCTTGTTGGTTTTGGAAGTTCCATAAATAGTTGGGATTATTTTTTAAAGGACTATTACTCATATTAAATTATTTACTATATTATAGTTACATTTATTGCTCTTTATTTACACTATTCGCTACTTTGCTCTATATTGCATGTTGTAGCGTGGAGTTCTGCTGGGCTCTTGGAGTCATTTCTGAATTGAGCCATAGCATAATATCCTTTTATAGAACCTATTTCTATCAAATTGTTTTTACTAAATAGTATAAAACTATTAGCGGTTACTGTATCAGCGTTAGCATTTTCTCCAGTTAACTCTACATTAACAACTGTTGTAGAACCACCATCTATTATACTGTTGATCTCACCTATTAATTCAGGGGTAGAAGATACAGAGAAGCCACCTAAGCTAGCTGTGCTAACAAAATATGCTGTATCTCCTATCTTACAAGAAATGTTTATCGGTGAGTTAAATGTTAAATTTATTGATGCCATATTATGATACTATATTATCTAAGTTTATATTTACTACAGTGTCTGTTGTTTTATACTCTACTTTTACTTTAGCTCTTATGATGTAAGTGGATGTCCCTCCACCTGAACCAGAAACAATTGTTGAAACATCAGCATCACCACTAGCTACAACGAAATCATCTTCCGTTGGTTTACTAGTAGCTTGAGTAAATGTTTTACCAGTTAGCGTGTATACTAAATTTATAACACTATTACCTCTACCGCCATCTCCATAACTAGTGGTATGTGTTACACCTGCGCTACCCCCGTTTATTTGGATAGCACCGCTAGATGTTGTGGCATTAAACGTTATTATACTACCTATATTTTGAGTCATTGTGTACGTAGGAAATACATCGTTAATACTAGAGTCTTTTGTTCCAGTTGTTTCTAAATTTAAATAATAACTTGTAGATCGTCTAAACACAACCACCTTGCTATTTGCTACAGTTACAGCTTTTGATAGTGTAAGTTTATTAGCATTACCATCAACATTAATTGCTGTAACTTTTATAACCTCATTATCTCTAGTTCCTCTAGAATCTGATATTGATATTTGATCTCCAACTACAACTCCACTAGCACTAGTAAATATAACTGTCGCGTTATTAGTAATAGCCCCATTAACAGTGGTGCTCAAAAAAGGTTTTAATGGTGGAAACTTCTGGGTAAAGACATAAGACCCTGCTTTATCTAGCGTTGAAGATAAAATATTTACCACACCATATGGAGTTACAGCTGTGGAGTTGGGTCTTGATATAATAGAGTTTCCGTCAATATCAAAAGCGCTTAAATCAAACGGCGTGTTTGGAGATCCATATATTTTTATTTTTCTACTAGTACCTGATAATGGTATATTTAAAGGACCTGGATAAATTCTTTTTATTGTATTGCTAGACGTTGTAGCTCTAACCGTTGGAATCCAATTAAGATCCGCTATTAAATTATCTAGTAGTGTTATTTCTCTTTTTATATTACAGATTATGTTAAATTTAGTTGTACTAGTTTTTTCAAAATACAATCTAACTCCCTCGACATTACTCTGTAAACTTATCGATGGCTCATCTGTGAATTGATCACCAGTCGCCGGAGTTAGTATCATCGTTGCTACAGTTGCATTTTTATTGTAAGGCACTATAGCTTGAATACTATGGGTGGTGGTTTCATTTGACGCACCAACGTTTGCCCTTGTCTCTGTTACGGAAGATGTATTAGTTTTAGTAATATATCCCTTACTAGTATCAATACTACTAAGCATTTTTTTTATTTTAGTTCTAGCATTTTGCACAATAGGCGCACCAGCTAAGGTTACGATAGCTCCACGTATTTGTGGGATTTTTACCACAATTTTTAATACTAAATTTGTTGTTTTATTTATCATATCCTTGCTATTACATGCCTAACCAAGTCGGAACTACATCTAAAAATATTTTAGTTCTTCTGAATTGTGGGTCATTAAATCTATCTATAATTACATTAGAGTTAAACGGTATTTTTATTTTTACGGTTTTAGAGTCTACCTGTGTTATACTAAAACCTTCACTTACTAAACTAAGATCACTGTTGTTGGTTCCTGATGTGTTAGTTTGACCATACCACTCTGCCACTGGGGCCCCATTTGTTGTGACACTGCCATCATCAGCAAACGAACATGTCGTGGCGTTATCACCTAGGGTGCTATCCGCAGTCACCTCTCCTATATGTTTACCACTTACTATACTGAATATGCTAACACCCTCAACATCAAGCTCCCAATCTGGGTCATCACCAACACTAATATACCAACATAATTCACTAGGTAAAATACCATCACCTGGTTCTAAAACGGGGTAAGTGACCGGGTCTAAATAAGGAACATTATACAAGTTCTGATCGTTTTCATTAGAGCTTTTAATTCTCCACTTATACCTAGTCCTTGGAGCCATGTCTGCTGAAACAATCCCTGTTGTAAGGTTTGGGTGAACATTATCAAAGTTATAATTTGTATAATCCTGTACGCCAATTTCACTTTGAGGATTCATCACTCCAGCGTTGATATGTATTTGGTTACACAAGGTAGACAAAGGCACGTTTGCGGTTCCATCGTTAAATGCAACAAAACCACCAGGCTCTGTCCAGCCTAGAGCGTTTAGTTGATCACCCCAACGACTAAAGCATGTTGGTTGATAACTACTGAAGCATGTATTGTTACTAGCCCAACCTTCCCAAATCCAAGAATATTCACTAGCGTCTAAGTTATTACTAGTATAGTTGTATACAGGCCAATACCCTGCGTATAAAGCAACAGCATTATTCCAATTATAAATAGAGCTAGCGTAACTTTCGCTTTCGTAATACTGTGCTACAAATAGATTATACTCATCGGAATTACCGTAGTTTGTTATATACAACTGATAATCTATATCAATAACATTTGATATTGGAGCCGGTGGGCATTCGATAGCCGTGCCGCCAAAATCAATAGAGATAGTGTAATTACTATTAGGCATAACAAACTCATCGACAATTTTTACGGCTACATAAACTTTGTTATCACAATTCTCATAAGCGTTATTAGTAGAGTTTACTACCGTTACTGAATCTACATTTGTCGGTAAAACAGCAGCAATTGCAGCTTCACTATCTGTTGTCCATGAAAATATACTACCATTCCCCTCTCCATCTTCAGCTAGTGTATTACCACTGACATCACCTATGTTAATCATATTTGCTGTGAGCCAGTAGCCTGGCATAGCTTCTATTGTTAACCAAAATATTCCAGCTTGAGAATTACCACCCGTTGGAGGCGCTGATAGCTCTAAAGCATTAACATCATCTCCAGGTAATTCCTGTGCTGTATATGGTGTGACCGGTAAGCAATTTTGTAAACTAGCCATAATTAATCATTTTGTGTATTATTCTCAATTGTAAATGTATTAGCGTCTTCTTCAGAGTATACGATTTCAGGATCTACAACAGGTGATCCTAATCCCTGCACAGTAAACTCTCCCGTATCTAAATTATCTATAGTGGTTTGCGTTCCGCTAATTTTATTAAACCACTTATTTTCTTTATTTTTAAAGCGCTTAGCTAAGCCATCTTGTAAATCAGTTGCTATGCTATTAACCCACCAACCATTCTTTGCTGTTAAGTTATAGTATTCACTATCTGTTAAGTTTTGTTCTACTTTTGCTTGGCTACCTTCGTAATTAACTGTTTTAAAAGATTTAACTTGACTAGGTGAATCACCAAACACAACTGTTAAAGTTGATTCAGATAAAGTATCTAATTCTGTTGCGCCGTAAAATAAGTTTCTGTTATTTACAATTCCATTTCCATCTACCGTATCTGAGTAATGTTTATATATATTACTTTCTTTAATTGTAAAATATTTTCCTGAAACAGAAACACCTTGCTCTGGGTGGAACGATTTAAAACTAACCCAACCTTTAGAGCCTTCGTTGAAAGAGATTGTATTTCTACCATCGTCCCAACTTTGATTAGCCGTTATGTTTGTTAAGTTATACTCTCCGTTAACCTTATCAAATGTTCCTAATAATTTTTTACCACCTCTAAGGTTTTCTCTAAACCAAGATTTCATACCGACATTTGACACTGGCGTCAAACCGTCCATTGATAATCTTAATACAGCACCTCTCTGTGTATCAGTAAAGTATATTCTAAATTGATCTGAAGCTAATGATTCTGGATTTTTAGATATACCATAATCACCTCTAAATGTAGACACATGTCCAAGTACTCTATCGGTTGATACTATATTTGGATCGTTATCCGCCATAAAAACAGCTTCTTTATTAGCTTGAACTTTTAATATTCTGTCTTCACAAAACGCAACAACATTATCGTCTCTAGTTTTTAAAGCTTGTATTGAACCATACTCTGGGTTTAAATCTTTTATTATCTTCTCCCCCATATTAAACTCATTCAAGTCATTAACGCCAGAGGTTGTATTATATAAACCCGAAAATACTAAACTACTAGTTTTATTTTCTTGTCCATACTCGTCCACTGTTGTAGAAACTTTAACACCATTGTCAAGTTGAGGTGCGTTATAATCATCTCTTATTCTATCTGATTCTACACCATTACCAAAAGACCAACAATTGTGCCAACCTAGTTTTACTTTGTATTTGTAAACTTTTTCATCAATAAGGTAGTATCCAGTTGGTTGCGTAAATGTAACTACTGTAGCACTATCAGTACTAACGTTTCCGCTCCAACCCGTTATCCAAGAGTTATCATTAAATGTAATTAATACACCAGGATCATAAATAACAAATATTCCAGGTGGTATTCCTTCACCAGTTATATTCATACCATTTGCTAGTGGAACAGTCGTGCCACCAACATTTATATTCGCCTCATCAAAGTTACCAACTCCACCATTATTAACAAAAGATATAGTTCCTTGAGAGTAATCAGGAGAATCACTATCACTTATTCCCGCAACATTAACCTCATAACTAGGTTGTGGCACATACGTAACATCCGTGCCAGTTGGCTCACTATAATACCCTTCAACAACACTCCTTGTTAGTAATCCACTAGGGTGTTCAAAAATTATAGAACTACCAATACCTATATTGTTATAGTTTACCTCACTTCCATCGCTAGTAGCTATAACTTTAATTAAAGAACGTTCTTGCTGTGTGGATCCAAACGTGGTATATTCAACGCCTCCAACTATAATATCACTAAGTGAAGCTGCACTATCATTTGGAGCTATTGTTTGATTTGAGTATGCTTGTGTGGCTTCTGTACTAACCTTGGATTTTAAAGGAGCAAAAGATAAAGTATTACCTTTTCGTAATATCATTGGTAAAGCATGTGTAGCCTCGTAGTACAAATCTAAACCAACATCTTCTTTGGGCTCTGTTTCCCAAACTGCCTTATCGTCTGGCACATCAATATATGCTCCACCTCCTAGTGTAGTTGGTTGTAGTATTCTAATTTTAATAGAACCTGCCGTACCGTCGTGCTTAGCCCAACCCCTTGGGTCAAATTGTGTAGGAGCGATACCATCGTTTGTAATTTCTCCCGTATAAATATTAACTCTTCTAAACTCAAATCTGATAGAAGCTCTTCCACACGCGTGCGCTTCTGTTCCCCATTCACCGTACTCAGTGTTAGAGCCATAGCTATTACCTGGATCCTCACCACAACGTCCACAGCGTCTTTGTCTAGCCCATTGTTTACTTTCATCTCCATTATCGTTGTTTTTCCAAGTACCAACATTTATAGCTGGTCTATCTGCTACACTAAATCCTGCATCATCACTATCGTACCCAGCATATGGTATAAGGCTATTTGTGCTATTGTAGTACTCCATATCGAAACAATCGCCAGTGCCACTATCCGAGGGTATTCCTAAGTAATTAACACACGAATCTCCATTGGCTCCACCAAATGTCAAGGGATCATAACTACCTTCGGAACTACTAAGTGGTGCTACGGACGCTAAAGCTCTACCTTTAAAATCATCTGGGTAATCCTCTTCGTTCCCACCAATAACACCCACGCCGTATTGTATTCTACCAAAGTTTCTAATATTATAGTTATGCTGTATCGGTAAACTAATATTTGGATCAGTTGGGTGTGTTGTAATAACTTTATATACAGCAGCACCTTGATACTCTTCTCCTTCTGCATCTAACAACGTCTGTGATGTATCATCTTCAAAAGAAAAATAAGTTTGACCAGCTTGTGGCCCGCCAAAATAAGTGTATACATCAGAGCCGTTAGAATTAAACGTTTGGTAAGGATCACCACTATCTTGTAATCTTAAATTACTAAATACCATTCTACCTAAAGTGCCATCATTTGCGTGACCCTGGTCTAATGCTGTAGGTTTGTAATTATGAACAACTACTCCATCACCATTACCACCCTCTGCGATAGTATCATTACTAACAATATCCCAAGAGTTTGTGGATTCACCAATGTAGTTAACACCTTGCTCAGTTGTATTTGTGAGATCTGTTCCGTATTCAACCCATTGGAATTCATTTGCTCTAGCTCCATCTAAAAATACAGTATTCTTTACGTTGTAACCAAGGTCTTCAGATTTATTATAACCACCATTATCCTTTGATCTATGAAAAGCTTTAAAGTCTTTCCAATACGAGTAAGTAACAAAAGCATAATTAGCCACATAAGATAAACCGTTTTCTCCAAAAGAACCTGTAACTAATCTATCATTAGATCCCCCAATACTACCTATGTGAAGATGATTACAGCCAAGCGCAAAGAATGTAACTTGTCTAGAGTCATAAGTATTTTCTGGCCATTGGTATGAGTTCCAAGGTAAAGTAGTAGAAAAGTGTCCAAAACCCCACCATTCTTTAGGTTGGGTCGGATCTTCTATAACTGAGCCGTCATCATCTATTGTTTGTGATCCGTTGTAAACCCCATTTGTGTATCCAGTTCCTAATGTGCCAATATTTTCGTCACATGAGTATGGCCCTTGTTGAGCCGGATTAAATCTTTGAGTATCAACGTATGATATTTCAATATTATCAATTGGTGCAAATGATAACTGATCAGTTGCTGTCTGCTCTATTTGATCTTCTGTTATTGTATCTTTTTCTATTAATACAAAAAATCTACCATCAAACTCAGGCTTATTTTCAACAACATCTTCTTTAAATTCAAAATAATATTTTAGTGGAGTGTCGTTGTCGTCGATATCACCATCTTCATCTGTATCACCAACTGAAGCTGTACCAAAATTATTTTCAAATCTTTGAAGCATGTGAGCTGAGTCTCCAAATGAACTATCGTATACAATTTTATACCCGTCACTAGTTGAGTAGTGATGTGTAACTTTTTTCCAATCACCACTAACTAGTTCGTTTATTGTTAGCGTTGTTACTGGATTTACTGTTCTACCAACTACTCTTACGAATAATTGACCCTTCATGTTTTGCCCGTACGTATCTAAAAACCCGTCCCACTCGGTCGAAGTGATAATAACGCTAGTTGCATCTTCACTTGTTAATCCAGAAGCTTCTTCTTGGTTAGGGTCAAAGTTGTCGTCTGTTGGAGGACCTACATTTTCAGTTATATCTACTAGACCCATCATTCTACTAGTTGTTTTAATAAAATCAGGGGCTTCAGCTTCAATGTCTATAATTTTGTATCTAGCTTTATCTAAAACAGCTTCTCCTTCTCCATGCGATTTTTTAAGTATTAGATAGGTTTCCATGTCAACCTTATTTCTATCTGCTGATAAAAATGATAACCAGATATTTTCTTCTTCCTTAGCGTTATACCATCTATCTAAAACTAAATTATAATATTCATTAGATGTTTCTTTAACGTAATACTTAACGTATTCCATCCAAGTGTCAGGTGTAGAAGCTGTTAAGCCTGGTTTATTCCAAACTTGTTTTACAGATAATTTATTCGCTTGAGCACATAACTCTTTGGGTACAGTCAAATCGTCGGTTTGAGCGTAATAATTATCTGGCCCACCTTCTATTTTACTTGACACTAATACGGGCGTTTCTCTACCGTACTTATCACCAAATACCATTCCAACTTTATAATCTCTCAATGTCTTAACAGATGTTATTGGTTGAATCCCAACTGATTGACTTTCTACATCTTGATTTAATCCGACTGGATATGATACTTTAAAACCTTGAACAAAATTACCATATAGTATTCTACTACCTGTTATTTCTTGAGCTAACGCTTTTCTTGGTACATTATCAAATGATCTAAGTGTTTGATTAGACGGTAATACTTTATGTATTGTTTCTGATTTTATTTCTAGTTGACCAGTTTCAATAGAAGTTTGAGTATCATTATTAGTGTCTAAGTCGCCACTTGGACTAAACAACTCCCATTCACCGTCTCTTCTTTTCTTTATATTTTTAATAGTATAGATGTTAGGAGAGTCAGTGGCTTTGTATAATATCTCGATGTCAGTTATGTCTAAAGCTCTATCTGTATAATAAGGTATAAAGTCTTTTATAACTAATTTCTTTATAGTGTTGACCATACCTAAGTTATAACCCTTAACAGGCATGTAATCAAATACACCTGGGTCAAAGGCTAATTCAGACCACGGAGAGAAAGCTGAGTACTCACCGTCTTCGTATTTATATCTATAAGCAAACCTTGGGAACTTTAATTCAAACTTAGAATCATCTAAGTTAATAATCTTTAAAGACCACGATTGAAAGCCTACGTCTATAGGAAGATTTGGTTCTGTTAGAATTTCTACTTTTATTAAATTAGTAGCTACGTTGGAATCAGGATTACCTTCTACACCTTGTTGAACAAAAGAAATAAACTTTACTTTAAAGAAAACAGGGGTAGCACCCTCTTCAACATCTTCTTGAGTAACTAGTAAAGTGTCCCCAGATTCAAATTGCATTGTAGATAACTCAGGAACGGTAACACCAGTAGCTAAAGGAAAGTTTGTATCGTCGAGTCCAATAATCTTCTGAGCACCTGGTATAGCACTTTGATTAGGAATTTGATTATTAAAAGTCCACGAGTTAACCTGCTGATCATCACTTTCCCAAAAGTATTCTGTTAGTAAGAATTTTAATGCACCAGCATCTCTAGATTCTACATGTAC
The DNA here is from genome assembly GCA_002707745.1 of Flavobacteriaceae bacterium. GTDB lineage: Bacteria > Bacteroidota > Bacteroidia > Flavobacteriales > Flavobacteriaceae > Marinirhabdus. Next base: position 1,021 of record PANU01000107.1, on the reverse strand, counting down.
GGTTGGTGGAGTTTTTGGTGCCGGCCGTAAAACAGTCACATGCTCTTCTAGCAAATCGTTATTTAGACCACCTAATTCATTTTCACCAGCATCAACTAATTCCTCACTCATGGGATTTGTTACAACCAATTGAGTGTGTAAATCCCCACTCGCGTCAGTTCCTTCTTTACCTCTAGTGATATTTATTTTTTTAGGTTCTGTTTCTCCATCTGTCCAAAACAATAAGTCATCTATTATGTTTATACCATTTACCAGACGATTTTTATCAAATTTTAAAACTCTATGTGACGTGAATCTAGCGTGAGTAAAATTACCCCAAGAAGAAACTGTTGTTTGCTTGTATAGCTTTAGTGTGGTCCCTGATATTCTTTTTATTTTAATAGTTGCTAATTGAGTAAGGTCTGCACTATTATAGAAAATAACCTCCATGTCTTCTCTTATCTTGAAAGGTAAGTCAGCCACCACCGCTATGTCTATTATATCTCCATCACTTGGCGCGGTATCCCAAACGTTTGCTATGGGTGTTTCTAAAAACCATCTATCTACAATTACAGGGGTGTTAATTCCAGTAGTAGCGTTGTGTTCTATTATAGTATCTATTTTTACCACTTCAGTTGTTGGCCCAAATTGTTCTTGTCCTGGTAAGTTTCCTGATGTAAATAAAAAGTAAGCAGAATCTGTTTTTTCGTCAGCAATAGAACCGACACAAGTAAAGTCTGTGTTAGCAAAACTACCTGACAATAAGTCACCGGTAGCTGTACCAACACTAACATTACCTTGAAGATTCTGTATAACGCCAGCTTCACCACCCTCTGCTCCATCTCCATCACCAGCGGTAGTTCTTACTTGTATATTATTTGCGTCTCTATATTGACCTTGAGGAACTAGACGTTCATCAACGTCTTTGTTCATTTTACCAGCCGTAAAACTATGTTTAATCTCTGCCATAATTTTATTTTATTTGTTTACCTATACCTTTTAATACTTGACTAAACTCTTCTATCTTTATATTTGATAATCT
>PANU01000106.1 GCA_002707745.1 Flavobacteriaceae bacterium | reverse complement strand
TTGTCGGTTGTCGGTTGTCGGTTGTCGGTTGTCGGTTGTCGGTTGTCGGTTGTCGGTTGTCGGTTGTCGGTTGCCTAAAATTATAAATAACAGTGTTTGCACCTGCCAGTAAAATGAATAAAAAACACCTTAAAGAATTTTTAGATGAAAAGGTGTTGCAATACAATCGCCCGGAATTTATAGCGAGTGACCCTATTCAGATTCCGCATCAATTTAATAAAAAGGAGGATGTAGAAATTTCAGCATTTTTAACTGCTACTATCGCATGGGGAAACAGAAAAAGTATTTTGAAAAACAGCAACAAATTGATGCAGTTGCTGGACAACTCACCACATGATTTTATAATGCATGCTTCGGAAGATGACATAGCTTCCCTCTCAGGATTTGTACACAGAACTTTTAACGGGGACGATTTACAGTATTTTGTAAAAGCCTTACGGTATTTATATACAACCCATGGGTCTCTGGAAACAATTTTTTCTGAAAACAGTACTACAACTTCAACGCAAGCAGCTATTTCAGCCTTTAAAAAAGAGTTTTTTAGCTTGCCACACCTTCCCCGTACGCAAAAACACGTAAGCGATCCTCTAAAAAACTCTGCTGCCAAAAGACTCAATATGTTTTTACGCTGGATGGTTCGTGACAATAGCACAGGTGTTGACCTGGGAATCTGGAAAAATATTTCTACAAGTGCCTTAAGTTGTCCGCTAGATGTACATAGTGGTAACGTAGCTAGAAAACTGAAGCTCCTAAATCGCAAACAAAATGACGGAAAAGCTTTAGCAGCGCTAGATAAAGCCTTAAGAAGCTTAGATCCGAAAGATCCTGTAAAATACGATTTTGCGCTTTTTGGTCTGGGTGTATTTGAACGCTTTTAATGTTATTATTGCCGTTTTACGCATCAAATGTTAAGAGTATCATAAAAAGGGGTTATCTTAGCTCTTCAAAATTTTTAGAAATTCTATACACAAACAAGAATTTCAGGATATGATAGCACCAATAATACCCTATAACGAACAAGATCGCCTGGCGGCTTTACGGAGCTATGGAATTTTATATACCAACAGAGAGGAAGAATACGATCAAATTACAGATCTCGCAACCCATATTACAGACATGCCCATTTCTTTAATTTCTCTTGTAGAGGAAGATCTGGTTTGGTTTAAATCTGCACGAGGGCTAAGTATTCAAACAAGTGACCGCAATACGTCTTTTTGTAGTTTTGCCTTAGGTGAAGAGAATCCGGTTATGGTAGTAAATGATACCAAAAAACACAACGTTTTTAAAAACCATCCATTTGTAACTCAGAAAAAATCTCCTATAGCCTTTTATGCAGGAGTTTGTTTAATAGATAAAAATGGGTTTAAATTAGGGACTCTTTGCGTTATTGATAACAAACCTAACTCCCTTTCAAAAAAACAATTAAATGGCTTAATTAAATTGGCAAAACAAGTTGTAAAGCTTATTGAATTGCACAACGCAAATGCTATTTTAAAGGATATACAAATTAGCCTTGAGACAAAAAACAACGACCTTAAAAACTTTGCCGGAGTGGTTTCTCACGACATGAAAATGCCGCTGGCAAATATTATTGTAACCACCGATATTTTAAAAGCCAAATACGCCAGCCAGTTAGACAAACAAGCTGTGGAGTATTTAGCATACCTTAAACAGAGCTCTTTTACGTTAAGCGATTATATTACCGGACTTTTAAATCACTATGAAAGTGACAAGTTAGCTGAAGAGAATAAAGAAGATTTTGATATACAGCATCTTTTAGAAGAAATTATAGAGTTGCTGAATATTAATATAGACTGTGAAATGAACCTCCCGGACACTAATTTTGATCTACATTGTAATCGCGCTGCTTTAGAACAAATTTTCCTGAACTTAATAGGCAATAGCTTAAAATATAACGATAAAGAAAAAGTTATAATAAGCATTGAAGCCGAAGATAGAATGGGCACCTACTTTTTTAAAGTAACCGATAACGGTTTGGGCATCCCAAAAAACAAGCAAAAAATGGTATTCGATTTGTTTTCAACCGTGGGTGATGTAGACCGAAATGGTCAAAAAGGAAGCGGGATTGGACTCTCCACAGTTAAAAAACTAGTGTCAAGTCTTGGCGGTGACATAACAATTGTTTCAGAACCCGGCCAAGGTACATCGATAGAGTTTTTTATTAAACAGTAACGTATACTATCTTTATTTTACGAAACTTACCTGCGTTTTTTTTCGTAGTTATTTATAATAACATTTCCTTAAACCAGTTGCAAAAATAACCCATGATTCCCCCAAAAAAACCTTACAACGAACAGCAAAGATTAAAAGAAGTTAAATCGTATAGCCTCTTGGACACCTTACCCGAACAAGAGTATGATGATATTACAGAGCTAATTGCAAGTCTTTGTGACACTCCTATTTCTTTAGTAACTCTTTTAGACGCTGATAGAAATTTCTTAAAGTCACACCACGGGGTTCCCTTTAACGAATCTCCCAGAGAAATTTCCTTTTGTGGTCATGCTATTTTAGAGCCAGAAGACCTGTTTGTTGTTGAAGACGCAAGAGTAGATCATCGTTTTGCAGACAACCCTATTGTAAAAGAACACAATGCTATTTTTTATGCGGGAGCTCCTCTAAGAACACAAAACGGGTTTCCGCTTGGTACCTTATGTATTTTTGACACCAAGCCACGGCAATTAACCGAAAAACAAAAAACTATTATTGTTGCAATGGCCAAACAAGTAGTAAAATTATTTGAGCTACACCGAAATAATAAATTATTAGAGAATAATAAAGTACTTCTGGAGTTACGAAACCAGGATCTAAAGAATTTTGCAGGTTTGGTTTCACACGATTTAAAATCACCATTGGGAACTATTACATCTTTGGCAAAATTACTTCGCGAAGAATACAACCTGAAATTTGACGAAACTGGGATCCAATACCTCGATTACATTGAAGAGTCATCACTAACCCTTAACAAATATATAGACGGAATGTTAGGGTATTATAAAAGTGACGATTTGCTGTCCCAGCGTAAACAGGAAACTTCCCTCCTGTCTATTTATGAAGAAATTGAAGATATTTTATTTGTAGACAACGCAGAGTTTAAACACCCAAAAGAGGACACTACTATTACTGTTAACAAACCGGCGCTACTTCAAATATTTATAAATCTGGTTGGAAATGCTTTAAAATACAACCATCACCAAGTACCTTTTGTAACTTCTACTTTTTCTGAAACCGAAACACACTATAAGTTTACTGTAGGAGACAACGGAATAGGTATAGACGAAGAAAAGCAGAAGGTTATTTTTCAACTATTTAAAACAGCAGGTGAAAAAGACAGACACGGCGAAAAAGGCTCTGGTATTGGTCTGGCAACTGTTTTAAACCTCGTTACCAAACTTGGAGGAACTATTTCCCTGGATTCTGAATTACAAAAAGGAACAACTTTTACCTTTACAGTAAAGAAATAGCGATTTTTCCAAACCATTTTTTATCTTTGGGCAATCACACTATAGCATGCAGTTTAAACACCCAGAACTACTCTACGCATTATTTTTACTGCTTATCCCTGTTTTTATTCATCTTTTTCAGCTTCGGAAGTTTCAGAAAATAGACTTTACCAATGTTGCTTTTCTTAAAAAAGTAAACATACAAACCCGCAAAAGCTCCAAACTTAAAAAATGGATTACACTTTTATTAAGGTTACTTGCTCTAGCTTGTATTATCCTTGCTTTTGCGCAACCTTTTACCGCGTCAAGAACAGCGCTTAATACACAAAAAGAGACTGTTATATATATAGACAATAGCTTTAGTATGCAAGCTAAGGGAGCAAATGGCCCCCTGTTACAGCGTGCTATTCAACAATTATATGCGCAAACGGCAGGAACTGAAACTATAAGCTGGCTCACCAATACCGAAACATATAAAAATACAAGTCTTCAGGATTTTAAAGCAGCATTGCTGGATATTCCATACACAGCAAAACAATTAACCCCTGCAGAGGTACTTTTAAAAACCAACCAATTGTTTACTAAAAATGAAGGGGCAAACAAACGTTTGCTATGGATCTCAGACTTTCAGGCTACTGAAGCCTTTCCTGAAACTCCAGACAATATTTATATAGAAGCAGTACAATTAAAACCCGAATCCTACACTAATATAAGCATAGACTCCGTATATGTTGCTTCAAAAAATACCACCTCCACAAAATTGAATGTTGTTGTTTCATCACAGGGTGATGTGGTGCCGTCTGTTCCGGTTTCCTTATACAATGATGCATCACTTATAGCAAAAACAGCAGTAGACTTTTCTGAGAAACAAAAAAATACAATAACCTTCGATATTGAAGAAACAGAAACTTTTAAAGGAAAATTGAGTATTGAAGACCCTAATCTAACCTATGACAATATCTTATTTTTTAGCATAAACACCCCTAAAAAAATTAAGGTGTTATCTATTTCTGGGGTTAACAATACTTTCTTACAGCGCATTTTTGAAAATCCCGAATTCGATTACACGGCACAAACCAGTACAAGTGCCGATTTTAACGTGTTTACCCAACAAAATTTCATTATTCTTAATGAGTTAACCTCTATCCCTGCTTCGCTAAGGACTGCTCTCAAAGATTTTGTTGATACAGGAGGAAGCTTATTTATAATTCCTGCAAAAGAAGCGCAAGTAAACGAATATAATGCATTAATGAGTACGCTGAACACAGGGAGCTTTGGCGAGCTGATTGCGCAGGAGAAAAAAATTACACAAATTGTTTTTTCACATCCCTTATACAAAGATGTTTTTGAAAAGCAGGTAGTTAACTTTCAGTACCCTAAAGTTAACGAATACCTAGAATACAACACCAATGCTACAGCCGTGCTTAAATTTGAAGACGGCAGTCCGTTTATTACTCAGAGTGGTACGGTTTATACCAGTACGGCACCCCTAAGAACCGAAAACAGTAATTTTAAAAACTCACCACTTATTGTTCCTACGCTTTATAATATGGCTCAGCAAAGCCTGCCACTTTCTAAATTGTACCTTACAGCAGGAAAAACAAATACTTTTGCTGTACCGGCACAATTAATTCAGGACGAAATTCTTACATTAAAAGACAGCATTTCAAGCTTTGTCCCTTTACAACAAACCAAAGCAACCCATGTAGTAATAACCACTACCGAAGTCCCTACAAAAGCCGGAATATTTCAGATTAAAAATAAAGACCAGTATATTGAAGATATTAGTTATAATTACAGCCGTAAAGAGAGTACCTTGCAATATCAGGACCTGGACACTTGGGACGGGGTAAGAAGTTATGCTTCTATTGAGGCTATGTTTGACACCCTTAGTGAAGAAAACAGTATTAATAGCTTTTGGAAATGGTTTGTTATTTTTGCCTTACTGTTCTTAATTCTTGAAATGTTAGTACTGAAATTTTACAAACAATAATTATGAGTGCAACGCTATTAAAAAACGCCACTATTGTAGACACCCAAAGTAAGCATCATCTTAAAAAAAGAGATGTTTTAATTGAAAAGGGAGTTATTACAAAAATAGCAACTAACATTTCTGAACCTAAAGCGAAAGAAATAAAACGCAAAAACCTTCATATTTCTCAAGGTTGGTTTGACAGCAGCATTAATTTTGGAGAACCTGGATACGAAGATCGCGAAACCATTATTGTTGGTCTTAAAACCGCAGCAAAATCCGGATTTACGGCCATTGCCTTAAACGGTCTTACACTTCCCGTAGTAGATAGTAAATCTGGAATTCAGTATATGAAAGGAAAATCGGAGGGAAATGCTGTTTCCGTATATCCTGTAGGATCGCTCACAGTAAAGGCTGAAGGAAACGACCTGGCCGAATTATTTGATATGAAATCGGAAGGAGCCGTATCTTTTTACGATTATCAGCGCCCTATTGAAAATGCAAATCTGCTCAAAATAGCGTTGCAATACACACAAAATTTCGAAGGGCTGGTACAATCTTTCCCTATGGATCCCTCCATTGCCCGCAAAGGACTGGTTAACGAAGAAGTAAACAGTACAAAATTAGGATTAAAAGGAATTCCTGCACTTTCAGAAGAATTACAGATAACCCGCGATTTATACATATTGGAATATACTGGAGGAAGTTTACATATTCCTACTATTTCTACTCAAAAATCGGTACAGCTTATTAAAGAAGCCAAAAAGAAAGGATTAGATGTAAGTTGTAGCGTTTCTATAAATAATCTTTGCTTAACAGACGATGAACTACATAGTTTTGACACCAACTTCAAACTCTTACCTCCTTTACGCACCAGTGAAGATGTAAAAGCATTAATAAAAGGCTTAAAAGATGGTGTAATTGATGGGGTAACAAGCAACCACGATCCTAAAACAATTGAAGAAAAGAAAACCGAATTTGATCACGCTGCCTATGGAAGTATTGGTTTAGAAAGCTGTTTTGGCGCCTTACAAACCACCGTATCACTAGAAACTGCCATTAAAAAACTTACAGGACTTAAAGAACGTTTTGGTATAAAAAATCACCCCATTCTTGAAGGTTCTAAAGCCAGTGTTACACTTTTTAATCCAGAAGAAGTATTTCAATTTACAGAAGAGCACGTGCGCTCAACTTCAAAAAATGCAGCGATGTCTGGAAAGAAACTTAAGGGTACTGTTTATGGAATTTTCAACAATAATAAACTTGTATTAAATGACTAGTGTTCCTGCCGGCAAAACAAAAGCCATTATAGCCTATTGTACCTTTATTGGTTTTTTTATCGCCATTTCCATGAACAAGGATAAACCAGAAGAATTTGCTACGTTTCATATTAAAAATATGTTTGGGTTGTTACTCTTGTTGCTTATTGCGGTAGTTACCCAATTTAACATAAGCTTACTAATAGGAGATATAATTTACTGGATTTCAGTAGCTCTATGGGCATATTCTTTGTTTATGGCTTATACTAACAAGAAGCAGGGAATCCCTTTTTTAAGTAAGAAGTTTCACACATGGTTTACATTTTTAGGATAGATTTTGTACATTTAAAAAGCAAAAAAACTAACCTTGGAAAGTACCAAAACTGATGAAGATGGCAAAACAATGGCCATTGTCACTTACATTACCATTATAGGGCTTATAGTTGCCCTTATTGTTAACAGTAATAAAAAAAATCCCTTTACGGCATATCACATACGCCAGAGTCTGGGTATTTATATAACCTGGCTGGTTCTTAACCTTGTAATTAGTGCCATTTCATTTATTGTATATATTCCGTTACTTTCCTGGCTAGTTTACCTGGCAATGATTACACTTTTGGTTTTAGGCATTGTGACAGCTATACAGAGTGAAACAAAACCTACGCCCATTTTGGGTGAAAAATTTCAGGAATGGTTTAAAAATATTGGATAAACACTAATTCAACCTTCCCTAATGAGGCCGCAGTTTTGTAACTTGCGGCTTCTTTTATGATACCTATGAAAAAACAGACCCTTTCGCTTGAACACAATGTAAAATTTGCTGAACCTTCCACAGAAAAACCACCGGTAATTATTATGTTACACGGCTTTGGGAGTGATGAAAACGACTTGTTTTCCTTTGCTACCGAACTGCCAAACAAATACACCATAGTTTCCTTAAAGGCACCTATCCCTATGCAACCGTACGGTAATGCCTGGTACAACATTTATTTTGACGATACCAATGGAAAGTTTAGCGACGACCAGCAAGCTATTGCTTCCAGAGATTTAGTGCTAAAGTGTATAGCTGAAATTATTGAAGCGTATCAAGTTTCAGAAGAAAAGATAACGTTATTGGGTTTTAGTCAGGGTACTATTTTAAGTTTCGCCATAGCATTAAGCTATCCGGAGAAAGTACAGCGTGTAATTGGGTTAAGCGGGTATATAAATGAAGGTATTTTAAAAGAAGACTATAGAGCTAACAATTTCAGTAATTTAAAAGTATACGCCTCACACGGAAGTGTAGACCAGGTAATTCCCGTATCCTGGGCGCAAAAAACAAAACCATTTTTAGACAACCTGAATATCCCGTGCAAATATTCAGAATTTCCTGTAGGCCACGGGGTAGCGCCACAAAACTTTTATGAGTTAAAAGAGTGGCTGGAGAAAGAATCCTATTGAATTTTAAACCTCTAAAGTAAAACGAATCAAGCCCCTGTTTTCTAGCAACTAGCATCTAATTAGGATACAAAACCCCTTCAATGGTTCGCAGCGATAGTTCGTTGTTTTCACCGAAGAAATATTCAATAAGTACTTCACCCCAATAGTTACCATCACTAAAATCTGCTATAATCCATCGGTGGTTTAAAAAGCGTATTTTGTTAATGCGCATGGCACCATCCATTCCCTCAACCGGTACCAACGGATTCCCATTTTGGGCTACATTCATATCATAAATCTGGTCACGAATGCTATTTTGAACATTTTCCGCTTCCAACCCTAGGTTTTCCAGATAGGTCATTGCCTTATCGTTATTTATAAGATTAAAATAAGTAAGTTCCAGAATCTGATCTTCTTTCAGGATATTTAAAGAATCTGCTTCTTTCTTTTGCTGGGTAAGAGTGGAGATTTGTTTTTCCTGATTTTCAAAAATCGACTTTTCATTCATATACTGAAATATGATAAATAGTACTGCAAAGAAAAACAGGTACATAAATATTTTATTTTTCATGTGGAGGAATTTTAATTTGTTAGTGTATTAAACTCTAATTTTTAAACCATCGTATGCCAGGTGTACATTTTCTGGTAATTGGGCTTCTACCGCTTCGTGAAACCCTAACAAATGGCTAATATGTGTAAAATAGGTTATTTTAGGTTTTATTTTGTGAACCAGTTCCAACGCTTCTTCAAGGTTTAAATGTGAATGATGCGGCTTTTCACGTAAGCAACTTAAGACCAGCACGTCAGTGTTTTTAATTTTTTCGAGCTCTGTATCGGAAATTGTTTTCATATCTGTTAAATAAGTAAAACCATCAATTTTATAACCCAATACAGGTAAAGTGCCATGTAAAAACTCAATTGGAATTACTTTTTTTTCGGCTAAATAAAAAGGAGCATCTTTTTCAACATCGTTTTCAGCTATAGTCGGAGCGCCAGGATATTTATTTTCAGTTACAAAAATATAACCAAAACGCTGGTGCAACGAAGTAAAAACCCGCTGGTGTGCATAAAAATCTACTTTTCCTTTCTGAAAAGAAAACGGTCGTATATCGTCCAGTCCAGCTGTGTGGTCACTATGTTCATGGGTGAGTAAAATACCATCTATGGCGGCTACCTTTTCCCGTAACATTTGTTGCCTAAAATCCGGACCACAATCTATTACGTACGTATTCGTACCCCACTCCAGCAAAACTGAAACACGCAGTCTTTTGTCCCGTGGGTCTTTACTTAAACAAACAGGGTGATAGCTACCAATTACAGGAATTCCCTGTGAGGTTCCAGTGCCTAAAAATGTAACGGTAAGTTCAGATTCCATTAGCACAAAAATAACAGTTATTTTTTTAGTTTGCTTTGCCTATTCGTTACCTTTGTTAGAGCACATTTAAATAGTGTATTATGCCAGATATGATTAAAGGGGATAAGGAATTTGAAAACATCCCTTCCATTAGAAATAAAGCGTTACGAATTAACCTGAACGAAAATATTTACGGCACCTTTGCCGAAATTGGAGCCGGACAGGAAACCGTAAGAAATTTCTTTAGAGCAGGAGGTGCTTCCGGTACCATTGCAAAAACCATGTCTGCATACGATAAGGATTTTAGTGATGCAATTTACGGTGTTGAAGAAGACCAGCGATACGTAACCGAGTCCCGCTTAAAAAAAATGCTGAATCATGAGATAAACCTTATTGAAGAGCGAATTGTACGTAAAAAACATCCCGAAAAATTATTTTTTGCCTATGCAAACACTGTCGCTACTATAGACTTTGCCAAAAAATACAAAGGACATGGCTGGTTGGGTATTCGGTATCAAACCAAACCTGAAGAAGCGTATAGCGAAATAATTTTACATATTCGTTTTCACGAAAACGATGCCGTGGCACAGCAAATAACACTGGGAATTTTAGGGGTTAATTTAATTTATGGTGCTTATTATAAATATGATCAGCCACGAAAACTACTGCGCTATTTATACGACCACATTGATAAAGATAAAATTGAAATAGATACTATTAACTTTTCGGGACCTAAATTTGAAAAAGTAGACAATAGGTTAATGAGTTTGCAGCTCATTAAAAATGGAATGACAGACGCCGTAATGTTTGGCCCAGATGGAAATAATATTCTTCCAGCACGTATATTATACAAAAAAAATATTTTGGCGCTACGCGGAAGTTTCCGTCCGGTGACCAAAGTAAATATAGACATGTATGAGAAATCGTACGAGATTTTTCTTGAAGAAAACAGGGTTGAAAAAGATAGGACTGAAGTAATTTTTGAAATCACCCTATCCAACCTTCGTGCAGAAGGAGAAATAGATGAGGAAGATTTTATGGACCGTGCAAAACTACTGTGTTCGTTAGGACATACGGTGATGATTTCCAACTTTCAGGAGTATTACAAACTGGTGGAATACTTTTCACGCTACACCAAAATGCGCTTAGGATTAGCCATGGGAGTTAACAATCTAGTGGATATTTTTGACGAAAAATACTACCGCCACTTAAGCGGTGGAATTCTGGAAGCCTTTGGTAAATTGTTTTTTAAAGATCTTAAAGTATACCTTTACCCTATGCGCGACCCTGAAACGGGGGAATATACCAACAGCGAAAATTTAAAAGTACATCCAAGAATGAAAGAACTGTACAAGTTCTTTAAATACAATGGAAAAGTAGTTGATATTAAAAACTTTAATGAAGATATCCTTAATATTTTTTCAAGAGAAGTCCTCTCTATGATTGAAAGTGACGAGGATGGCTGGGAAAAAATGCTCCCAAAAGGAGTTTCTGATATTATTAAAGAAAAACATCTTTTTAGCCACCATGACAAGGTAAAAAAAGAACTGGCAGACGAATAGTCAATTTATAAATATACTTAAAAGATCCCGCTACTATCGGGATCTTTTTTTATACTATATGGAGTAATTTATTCAAGAATTTGTGCCGCGTGATCTTTGGTTTTTACTTTATCAATTACGCGTTCCACTACCCCGTTTTCATTTACTAAAAAGGTTTTTCTATGAATGCCTTCATATTCACGCCCCATAAATTTTTTAGGTCCCCAGACGCCAAATGCTTCAATCACCTCCTTATCTTCATCGGCCAGTAACGGGAATGGAAAGTCATATTTATTTTTAAAATTGCTTTGCTTTCTTTCGCTATCGGCACTTACGCCCAGTAACGAATATCCTTCCTTTTGTAATTCCTTATAATTATCACGTAAATTACAAGCCTCTGCGGTACACCCAGGGGTGTTTGCTTTTGGATAAAAGAAAACTACTAATTTTTTTCCTTTATAATCTGACAAAGAAATTTTATTCCCCGCTTCGTCATTTACGGTAAAATTTGGTACGGTATCTCCTGCTTGTAATGTTTTCATCCTTTATTTTTGTATAAAATTAGGTATTCAAATTAAGTCTGGAAAAAGATCTGTTGAAAACTTTAAAATTTAAAATAGCACATATTAAACAATCTTCCACCTTATGACCAAGCAAGAAAAAGTACAATTTGTTATAGATACACTACAGGAAATTTATCCAGAAGTCCCAATACCTCTAGATCATAAAGACCCGTATACCTTATTGATTGCTGTGTTACTTTCAGCTCAAAGCACAGATGTGCGCGTAAATAAAATTACTCCTTTACTTTTTGAGGTAGCAGACAATCCGTATGATATGGTAAAACTTTCGGTGGAAGAAATCAGGGAGATTATTAAGCCTGTGGGACTATCTCCTATGAAGTCTAAAGGTATTCACGGCCTTTCAAAAATTTTAATTGAAAAGTATAATGGTAAAGTTCCTGAGGATATTTCGGCTTTGGAAGAACTTCCTGCAGTAGGGCATAAAACTGCCAGTGTAGTGGTTTCACAGGCATTTGGCATCCCTGCATTTCCGGTAGACACTCACATTCACAGGCTCATGTACCGTTGGGGTTTTACCAATGGGAAAAATGTCACTCAAACCGAAAAAGATGCCAAGAGATTGTTCCCAGAAAATATCTGGAATAAGCTACACCTTCAAATTATCTGGTATGGCAGGCAATATTGCCAGGCACGAGGATGGAATCTGGAAAACGATATTATTACCAAAACCATAGGCCGAAAAACAGTACTAAACGACTATTACAAAAAGAAAAAATAATCACTCCAAGACACAAAAAACCCCGGAAGTGGTGAGTTTCCGGGGTTTTCCAAAGTTTAGTTTAGAAGTGCTTCAAACTTCAATTTATTATAATCTATAACACTTAAAGCCTTCGAATAATCCAGAAGAAACCTAATTGTCTCTCCCTTAGGGACCATATTTTTCTCCACGTGTCCCGCTCGTGGCGTTTCAGAGTACATTTTTTGCATAGAACGTATTTTTGAGGTTAATGTTACCTAATAACGTGCTATTAAAATGTTTATTGTGTTAGTTTGTCAATACAATATTATGTTTATCAATTACTTTACGTAAATTAATAAGAGCATAACGCATTCTTCCCAGTGCAGTATTAATACTCACGCCTGTTTGCTCACTTATTTCTTTAAAGCTCATATCCTTGTACATTCGCATGACAAGCACTTCTTTTTGATCTGCCGGAAGTTCTTGAATAAGCCTTCTAACGTCGCTCTCTACCTGACCTTTAATGATTTGTTTTTCGGCATTTAAAGCGCCATCAGACAACACTGAAAAAATATTAAAATCGTCTTTGTTTTCAAATTTTGGCATTCGATTACTTTTTCTGAAATGATCTATTACCAGATTATGGGCAATACGCATTACCCAGGGTAAAAACTTACCCTCTTCGTTATATTTCCCTCGTTTTAGGGTTCTAATAACTTTTATGAATGTGTCTTGAAAAATATCTTCGGCCACATCGCGGTCAAAAACTTTTGAATAAATAAAACTGTAGATTCTTTGTTTGTGACGAATGATTAGATCGCCTAGTGCAGTTTCATTGCCTTGCATGTATGCACTTACCAAAGATGCATCGGTAACTATGCTTTTTTTCATATCAATACTTTCTAAATTAAACAACTATGCTTTTTGGTTGACGCGTTGTTTGTTGTAATAAAATTTTAAAAAAGTAATAATATGCTATAGGCAATAATTTTTATAAATGTTGTTGATAGGGGTAAATATAAGAACAAAGAATTGTGAAATGCAAATAAATTGTGAGTTTTTTCTTAAAATAAAGATAAAATTAGTTGTAAAATTTCTCAATAACCCTATAAAACAAGTAGGCTTGTTAAGCTTTTCTTAATTTAAAATAAAACCTCATTAAATTAGTTGTCAAACTGCAAAAAAGATGCCGCTTAACTCATTTTACGCTAATGTATTGGTATCTTTGCAACTTTATTTTACAAAGCAAATACTTTAAGAAACCTGATAAAAATCTTGGAAACCCAAACCATAGACACTAAAAAAAACATCATTATACAAGGGGCAAAATTGCACAACCTTAAAAATATTTCGGTTGCAATACCCAGAAATAAGCTGGTGGTACTTACGGGACTCTCTGGAAGCGGGAAATCCAGTTTGGCTTTCGATACACTGTATGCCGAAGGACAACGTCGTTATGTAGAAAGCTTGTCGTCTTACGCACGTCAATTCTTGGGTAGACTGGACAAACCAAAGGTAGATAGTATTAAAGGAATTGCCCCTGCCATAGCAATAGAACAAAAAGTAAATACTACCAATACCCGTTCTACTGTTGGCACTTCTACCGAAATATACGACTACCTAAAATTACTTTTTACCAGAATTGGGAGGACCTACTCCCCCGTGAGTGGTAACGAAGTAAAAAAAGATACAGTAAGCGATGTTATTCAGTTTATCAAAAATTTTCCTGAAGGAGAAAAACTCCTCCTTTTGGCTCCCATCCATCTGGAAGAAGGGAGAACGATGGAAAATAAAATACAAGCACTCGCCCAGCAAGGTTATGCCCGTGTTAAAATAAACGACTCTGTAGTTAGGATTGACGAATTGACTAAAACACTTCCTAAAAACATACAGGTAGTTGTAGACCGTGTGATCACAAAAAACGATGAGGATTTTTACAATCGTCTCGCCGATGCTGTTGAAGTTTCTTTTTTTGAAGGGAAAGGAGAGTTGTATATAGAAAATTTAAGCAATGGAAACATTCGCGAATTTAACAATAGGTTTGAGGCAGATGGGATCACTTTTGTTGAGCCTAATGTACATCTTTTTAGTTTTAACAATCCCTACGGTGCCTGCCCAACCTGCGAAGGCTACGGCGATGTAATAGGAATTGACGATGAGCTTGTTATCCCCAATACCGCACTTTCCATTTACGATAACGCTATTTTCCCTTGGCGAGGCGATAGTATGGGCTGGTATCGTGATCAATTAGTTAACAATGCTTATAAGTTTGATTTTCCTATCCACAAACCCTGGTTTCAGCTTTCAGAAGCGCAACAACAACTCGTATGGGAAGGAAATGAGCACTTTGATGGGTTAAACGATTTTTTTGCGTATCTGGAATCTAAAAATTATAAAATTCAAAATCGGGTAATGTTATCGCGCTACCGTGGAAAGACAAAATGCAGCACCTGCCACGGCAAAAGGTTACGTCCGGAAGCATCGTATGTAAAAATAAACAATACATCTATCCAGGATCTGGTAAACAAACCTCTGGATGAACTGGCATCGTTTTTTTCAGCATTAACCCTTAACGAATATGAGCAACAAATCGCCAAAAGATTGTTGCTGGAAATAAATAACCGTCTTGCGTTCTTAATGGACGTAGGCCTTAGCTATCTCACCCTGAACCGAAAAAGTAACACACTTTCTGGTGGGGAATCCCAGCGAATTAATTTAGCCACTTCGCTGGGGAGTAGCTTGGTTGGATCTATGTACATTTTAGATGAGCCCAGTATTGGCTTACACCCTAAAGACACAGAGCGGTTAATAGGAGTTTTAAAGTCGTTACGGGACTTGGGCAACACCGTAATTGTAGTAGAGCACGATGAAGATATTATGAAAGCTGCCGATGAAATTATAGATATAGGTCCCGAAGCCGGAACTTTTGGTGGTGAGATTGTAAATACCGGGACATTTGCGGAAATTTTAAAAGGGGATTCCCTAACCGCAAACTATTTAAACGGTACTATGAAAATTGAAGTACCCCCAAAACGCCGGAAATCGAAAAGTACCATTACCGTTTCTGGAGCACGGCAAAACAACCTCCAAAACATTAATGCCAGTTTTCCACTTGGGGCATTTACAGCCGTAACTGGAGTTTCCGGAAGTGGAAAAAGCACCTTGGTAAAAAAAATACTATATCCTGCCCTCCAGCGGGAAATTAATGGTTTTGGTGAAAAACCCGGACAATTTACAAGTTTAGAGGGAAGTTTTAACAGTATTAAAAGTGTAGAGTTTATTGACCAGAACCCTATTGGTCGTTCCAGCAGAAGTAATCCCGTTACCTATATCAAAGCCTATGACGATATTAGAAATTTATTTGCTTCACAAAAGCTAAGTGATATACGAGGGTATAAGGCAAAACATTTTAGTTTTAACGTAGCAGGTGGCCGTTGTGAAACCTGCAATGGAGATGGTGAAGTAACTATTGAAATGCAATTCATGGCCGATGTACATTTGGAATGTGACACCTGCAATGGTAAACGTTTCAAGAAAGAAATCCTGGAAGTAAAATTTCACGACAAAAATATTAACGACGTCCTGCAAATGACGGTAGATGATGCGATCTCCTTTTTCAGACAACACAACGAAACCAAAATTACAAGTAAACTGCAACCGCTACAAGATGTAGGTTTAGGGTATGTACAAATGGGACAAAGCTCTTCTACCCTATCTGGCGGGGAAGCGCAACGTATAAAACTAGCTTCATTTTTAATAAAAGGAAATACCAGGGAAAAAGCACTTTTTATTTTTGACGAACCTACTACCGGACTTCATTTTCACGATATCAAAAAATTACTGGCTTCATTTTATGCCTTGTTAGATAACGGGCATACTGTATTAGTGGTAGAACATAATTTAGATCTTATTAAATGTGCAGACCATATTATAGATTTAGGTCCTGAAGGCGGTAGCAAAGGAGGACACATTGTAGCGCAGGGAACCCCTGAAGAAGTTGCAAAAAGCGAAGATTCTCTCACCGCTCCTTATTTAAGGGAAAAGCTTGCTTAACAGGCACAAAATCTTACACAGAACACCCAGTTTATTTTTTTGGCACGAACATTGTTTTATTCTTAGTGTCCAGAATTGATGACCGATTATGGAGTTGAAATCTGGACCATTTAAAAAGAAAAATTTAGTTTTTTGGTTGGTTAGTTAAACCCGCTGCTTTCAAACTTTTGAACAGCGGGTTTTTTATTCCACCCAATTTAATAACGCAACACACTCTAAATAAATTTGAAAATCAATTAGTTACGTTTTTGGCACGGTCGTTGTTTTATAAATAAATCGTACAAGCTGACCAAAATATAAAGCAAGTACAACTTAAATCCCAAGATTATGAAAAAGCTAGTATTAGTATTTTGCAGTATGTTTCTTATTACTGCTGTGGCACAAGCCAACAACAACGTTGCAGAAGAAACCACATTAAATGCATACAATGGAAAATCGTATATTTTTACTGAAGGAGCCGTGGAATTTTCGGTTTTTCCCGATGGACAATTCGACTTTGTATACGTAGGTGGTCATAGAGGCAACAACGTAAGTGTAAACGTAAACACCCCCGGTGTGAGTATTTCATATAACTCTGGGTACAACTACGAAATGTATGTACAATACGACGATTACGGAGCTGTAATTCAAGTAGAAGATGTACCTATATATTATGACGAGTTTGGACGTATTGTTCAGGCAGGTGAAGTTGAGATTCGATATAACAACCGCCGTATTGTAAATGTTGGAAGTCTGGTTGTTCATTATAATAATTTTGGAGTTTTCTCACATTGCACAGGATTTATTAGCCCCTGGAATCGCTATTACGTATACCGTCCATGGCACGTGTATTATGTTGCCCCTGTATATTCAAGCTGTATTGTATATGATTACCCATACCGCAGATATTATGTTCCGCACAGATATTCGTATGGATACCACAGACAACATTACAGAAACGGATACCACCATGGATACATTAATGGTAGAAGAGATTTTCACAGACCAGGAAGTCGGGTACATTATAAAAACGGTAGAACTGCGGTAAATAGAGATTTTAACCCTAACCGTAGAAACACTATGGTTTCTAACTCCAGAAACGGGGGAAGATCAAGCCTGGCAACCAATAGAAATGATCGTGGGAATGCAAGAGCAAAAAATGGAACTTCAAGAGGTACAGCTGCCAATGTTAGAGGTAACAATACCACCAGAGGAAACGGAAGTAAGCAACGCCCTGCCACTGCTAATAGTAGTAGAAATACAAAATCCAATGCAAAAGCGACTACGTACAGAGGACGCCCAACGGCAAGCACAAATAATCGTGGCACTGTTTCAAAAGGACGAAATACTTCAACAGGTAAAGCAACCAGAAGTACATCCGGAAATAGAAAAGTAGCTGCCAATAGCCGCTCTTCAAAAAGAACAGCAACACAAAACAGAGGTACATCTGCAAATAGAAATGCAGCAACGAATGCTCGCTCTTCAAAAAGAACAGCAACACAAAGCAGAAGTACAAGTAATACTAGAAAAGCTACAGCCTCCAGAAACTACGGTAACCGCTCAACCAAAAGCACCGTAGCAAAAAGGAGCAGCAACAACGTAAGTAAGTCCCGAACTACTTCTTCCAGAAGTAGTAAAAGCTCCAGAAGTGGAAACTCCAGAAGAGGAAGAGGACAATAATAGTTTTTTGGTTGGTTAGTTAGAAATCCCTGAGATTTGCAATTGCGAAAATCGGGGATTTCGTATTTATAGCTGTTTTAGAATATGCGCCATTTCCTGAGTTAAATTGCGCCGGGTGTATTTTGAAGATGCTACTGAAACACTTGCTATACCTTCTTTTTTATAGGCATTATAATACTTTACAAGCGAGTTTTTTAACCTCTTCTTTTCAGCTGAAGTATAATATTGCCCTCCTGTCTCTTTAAGAATTTGCTCAATATCACTTCCCACCGGACCTAAGGCAATTATGGGACGCTCTGCTCTTATGTATTCAAATAATTTTCCGGGAATAATAGCGCGGGTTTCTGGACTATCAATCTCTAAAAGTAGAAGAAGCTGTGCATTGTGTTGCAACTGAAGTGCCTCTTTATGCGAAACATATCCTACATTCCGAATGTTCTTAGACAATCCATAACCTGAAATACTTTCCAAAATTTCTTCTCCAACCACACCTGCCAGCACCAGTTCAAAATCTTCCCGAAACCCTTCAATATTGGAAACAAGCTCACTTAAAATTTCCCATAAAACTACAGGGTTCCGCTCACTTAATAAAGAACCTATGTGGGCAATAGAAAATTTAGAATCTAAGGTTGCAGTAATAGATTCCTTTCGTTCAAATCCGTTAGTAACCACAGTAATTGGCTTACTGGTAATGGCTTGAAACTCCTTCTTTGTAGTGGGGCTGGTTACAGTTATCCGGTCTGCTGTTTGTAAAACTTCAGACTCCAGTTGTTTGTGCCGTTTTTTGGACGTTGCTGTTAGCCGTAAAGAATTATGGTAATGTATAGTGGTCCACGGATCCCTAAAATCTGCCAGCCATTTTAATTTTAATTCATTTTTAAGTTGAAGTCCAATGAGATGCAAGCTATGTGGCGGTCCGGAAGTTACCACGGCATCTATAGTGTTTTCTGAAAGGTACTTTTTTAGAAATAATACTGAAGGGTTTACCCAGCCTATCCTAGCATCGGGAATAAAAAAATTCCCGCGAATGTAAAGCAATAATTTTTCTACTACCGATAGGTTTTTCTTTGCTATAATACCACTACTTAAGTTTTTGGTTTTCTTTTTTGAAAACACCCTGGCAAATTTATAAGGCTCTTTTACCGGTTGACTTAAAATTTCAATATCCTGGGGCACTTCAGTAACAAAACTCTCATCGCGCAACGGGTAATGTGCGTTTTCCGGAATATATACTACAGGGGTTATTCCAAATTCTTGAAAGTATTTTACAAAATAAAGCCATCGTTGCACTCCGGGCCCTCCTGCGGGTGGCCAATAATAGGTTATGATGAGAACACGTTTCATTAAGAACTAGTTTCCTTGCTACTACCTTTAAAGGTAATGTACAAACCACCTAACAAAACAAGCAGCAAAAGAATACTGCTGCCCAAAGCAATGCTACTCCCCTTTTCCACCACAGCAGCTTCAAATTTAAATTCAATTTTATTGTTTCCCTCCGGAACTTTCATACCCCGTAGCAGATAGTTTACCCGAATATACTCTGCTGGTTTCCCATTGATGTAAGCGTTCCATCCTTCTGGATAATATACTTCAGAGAAAACAGCCAATTGCGGACTTTTAGTGCTTGCTTCATAGGTTAAGTGATTGGGTTGGTGCGCAACCAACTCAATGGTTGCTGTGCTATCACGCTGCAAATTATCCAGCGGAAGTGCGCCCTTAAATTCCTGATGAACGATGGCGGTCTTTTTAGTATCCAAGCTATCCAACAACCTAATTTCTTCATTGGCATTTTGGGCAAACTGAACATTTTCTACAAACCAAACAGGGCCATTGGTATAAGGGTTTTCTTGGGCTACCGCAGCTCCTTCTTTATTTTGTACAATAAAGTACTTTACATTTAACATATCCATGATGCCTACATCGCCATTGTATAAATAGAAATCGGCTACGTCCTGCATCCGGCCGGGTTTAGCGGCGTGATAGCCCCCAAGGGCGTTGTGGTAGTAACTTGCTGCCCCGCTATTAAATGCATTATTGGTAGCATCGTACACCCGGTAATGACCATCGTCTTTTAAAATCATTTCATCGGCATCACTCATAGGGAACGGTTGTTCCATGATTCTTTTTTGAACAAAATTTTCATTGTTAACATACCGTTTGTCTACCCCTACCAAATCAAAGAGCACCAGGAGTACCAGGATGCCAATGGCGAATGTTTGCTTGAGTTTATCTTTAAGGAAAAACCATAAAGCAGCTGTAGCTGCCAGGATTAATATTAAAGAGCGAATAGCATCTGCCATAAACAACGAAGCGCGATCTGCTCTTACAGCTTCCACCAGTTCGTTTCCTAATTGCTCACGGATACCTGCGTCGTACGGACTAGCAAAATCGAATCCTGGAATGGCATTTTTCAAGACCATAAAAAGAACAACTATTCCTCCTACAATTCCTGTGGAATAAAGCAATGCCTTCTTTCTTTTTTCCTCTTTCGTAAAACCACTAAAAAACTGATGTAATCCAACAACAGCTAGTATAGGGACAATTAATTCAAGTAATACCTGAATGGAAGAAACGGCCCTGAATTTGTCGTACAAAGGAACTGTATCTATAAAAAACCTTGTAAGCGTACTAAAATTATCGCCCCAAGATAAAAAGAGACTTAACAACAAGCCGGAAACAGCCCACCATTTTAGCCTTCCACGTATTAAAAAAAGTGCCAAAACTGCTAAAAATAAAACTATTGCTCCTATGTAAGCAGGCGCTGCTACACTAGTTTGATCACCCCAGTACACAGGCATTTGCTGTAAAATTTGACTGGCTTCCTGGGGGGAAGCGCCTAATTTTAATAAGGCTTCAATAGTTTCGCCGTCTTGTGGTAACGGCTCCATACTACCACCTCCCATAAAACGTGGAATAAGCAGATTGAAACTTTCCAGTTTACCGTAGCTGTATTCGGTAATGTAGTCGTAACCTAAGCCATCTACTGCTTCTTTTTTGGTTCCGTCCGGATTGATGGTAAGTTCGCTCTTTCCTCGGGTAGAGGTGTCGGCGTACTCTTTTGTAGCCAGGATGTTGGTTGCATTTAATCCTACAGCAATTAAAACCCCAAGCGCCATAATACCTACTGCCTTGAAATAATGCGGCAGTATTTTTTTCTTATAAGCATCTATTAAATAAGCAATTCCAATACAAATTACCAGCAGTAATAAGTAATACGTCATCTGAAAGTGATTGGTCACTAATTCCAGCCCCATGGCAATGGTTGTTAATACAAAGCCCCACAGGTATTTCCCTTTAAAAGTAAGCACAATCCCACTTAAAACTAAGGGCATATATGCTATGGCATGAGCCTTTGCATTGTGCCCAACTCCCAGAATTATTATGAGATAAGTAGAAAAACCAAACGCTAATGCTCCTAAAAAGGCAAGTTTATAGTCAACTTTCAGCACTAAAAAGAGAATGTACATTCCCATAAAATACAGGAAGAGATAATCGGCAGGTCTTGGTAAAAACCGTAATGCCAGGTCTAATTTTTTAATATAGTTGTGAGGATATTTCGCTCCTAACTGGTACGTGGGCATTCCTCCAAAAGCGGAGTCTGTCCAATAGGTTTCTTCACCGGTAGCTTCGCGAAAATCGTTTTGTTGCTTTGCCATTCCCGTATACTGTACAATATCGCTCTGGAAGATAGCTTTCCCTTGCAAAACCGGACTAAAATAGGTCAGAGCTGCAATAATAAAAAGTATAAAAACAACAAGGTGCGGAAGGAATTTCTTAACTGAAATGTTCATAGATACACTAACTAAAATAGAAGCGGAAAATTACAAAAAACTACAAGGAATTTGGCGGGTTGCTACTTTTTTAATTAAAAGACCCCAAATTGAACATTTTATTGATAGTTATAAAACATACCCCATGTAAATTTTAATACAGGAACAGGGAACTCTTTACCCTGTCTCCGCCTTTGTTTAAAAGCAATGAAAAATGTAGGTTATGCATAAAATTAACTTCCATTAAAAGCACAAGTATTCCTATCTTTGAATAAAATTAGAAGGCAATGCATATTGAGCAAATTTATACAGGCTGTTTAAGCCAGGGCGCATATTATATTGAAAGCGAAGGCGAAGTAGCCATTATAGATCCGTTGCGGGAAACCAAACCCTATTTAGACCGTACCAGTCGCGACAACGCAACCATTAAATATATATTTGAAACTCATTTTCACGCCGATTTTGTTAGCGGTCACCTTTCTCTGAGTGAAGCAACCGGAGCACCAATTGTATATGGTCCCAATGCCAATCCTAGTTTTGATGCAATTATTGCTGAAGACGGGCAGGAATTTAAAATAGGTGCGCTTACTATAAAAGTGTTGCACACACCAGGCCATACCATGGAAAGTACCACCTATTTACTAAAAGACAGCAATGGAAAAGAACACTGTATTTTTAGTGGCGACACGCTGTTTTTAGGCGACGTAGGAAGACCAGACCTTGCTCAAAAAGAAGCCGATATTACCCAGGAAGACCTTGCAGGGATTTTATACGAGAGCTTACGCAATAAAATAATGCCCCTTCCAGACCACGTTATTGTATATCCAGCCCATGGTGCTGGATCTGCCTGCGGTAAAAACATGATGAAAGAAACGGTGGACACCTTAGGCAATCAGAAAAAAATGAATTATGCCCTGCGGGAGGATATGACTAAAGATGAGTTTATTGAAGAAGTTACCGAAGGGCTTATGCCACCTCCCTCCTATTTTCCTTTAAACGTAAAAATGAATAAAGAAGGGTATGACAGCATTAGCGACGTTATACAAAGAGGTACCAAAAAACTAAGTCCCGCCCAATTTGAAGCGCTGGCAAACTCCACTGGAGCTGTACTGCTGGATGTAAGACACCAAAAAGACTTTATGGAAGCCCATATTCCACAATCTATTTTTATTGGGATTGATGGCGGATTTGCCCCGTGGGTAGGCGCCATGATCGCTGATGTGGAACAACCTATTTTATTGATTGCCCCAGATGGTCGTGAAGAAGAAACCGTAACCAGATTGTCGCGCGTTGGATTCGATAAAACACTGGGCTACCTGGATGGTGGCATACATGCGTGGAAAAAAGCAGGGAAAGAAACCGACAGTATGCAATCTGTCCCTGCAGAAACGTTGAAAGAGCAACTAAGCAATAACGTTCCTGTTTTTGATGTTAGAAAAGACGGTGAGTTTAAAAATGCCCATATTCCAAATGCTACGCATACCTCGCTGGAATTTATTAACCAGCACTTAGACAAGTTTCCTGAAAACGAGCCTTTTTACGTGCATTGCGCAGGTGGCTATCGGTCAGTAATTGCGGCATCTATTTTAAAAGCGCGCGGCATTCATAACGTAATAGATGTTGCCGGTGGTTTTAAAGCCATTAAAGAAGCAGGGATTGAAACTTCTGGTTCATAAATTTCAGGTAGTTAAGAAATTTGTATTCTTTTTTGAATACTGAAAATTATCATTCTCTTGTAAACTTTTTAGTGTACTATGCATAAATATAATATTTGGGTAGCTAAAACCAAGTATTATAAAACGTATCTTTCTTTACACACCCTTTTATTATACCTCTATTACTTAAGCACAATTTTTTGGAAAAACCAAACTTCAGCAACAACACAATAATTTAAAAAAATTTAACACCTTTTTTTTTAATAAAAGATGGTACTGCAGGTGTTATTCTTTCAAGAATTTCATCTAACTTAAATTTTAGTAGTACATACTCATTAAAAAATTAAAGCGAACAACTAACGATTATAAACCTCATCAATTTTCCAATGAGTTATTTTTTAACCGTTCCTGGGTTGAACAATACCGTTCTTAGACTGGCTATAGTTTTGTAAGTGTACGTTGTATTTATTTACACTTAACACTATAACCAAATTATGAAAAAACTACTCCTCATTTTTTTAGCAGCCTTTACACAACTATGTTATTCTCAATTAACAGAGGTTCCATTTAACTTGCAAATAGAAGAAGCTCAACTTATAATTGAAGGAAATATAGTTAATGAAACCTCATTTTTTGCAGAAGGCACCCAGGATATATATACTGCTTATGAAGTAAATGTACTTAAAATACTGAAAGGAGAAACTGCACAAATATCTAATGAAAATAAAATTTATATTATAAATATTGGCGGGTCCATTGACAATAACCACTTAGAAGTAGAGCCAAACATACAGTTTGATACTGACAAGGCTTCAACTTTTATGTTAAGACAGGATAATGTAGGTGTTTCAGGAATTGGACTACCCCAGGAGTTTAGTTATAATGTTACTCAAAATGCACAATCAAAATATAGCTATGCCTGTGACACTGGAGAGGTCGTGGGTCTTTTTACAAGTTTTTCTTCTACCGAAGTTTTCTACAATACTATTGAACAACTTACAGGAAATGTAACTATTACCATATCTGAAAATGATCCCTGCAATCCAAATGGCATGCCTCAGGCTATTACTTTTACAGGGTTTTCCCCAACTACTGTTCCAGCCGGTGTACAGAGCGTTTTAACCATTACGGGGTCTGGTTTTGGTACTACACAAGGAGGTGCAAAAGTATGGTTTCGAACTAACAACAATCCTAATCAATTTTCAACAAGTAATAATTTTCAAGTAGTAAGCTGGAGTGATACCCAAATAGAAATATATGTGCCAGATATTGCAGGAACAGGGCAAATTGCTGTTTCTGCTTCCAGTTTTTCGGCTCCAGTATATTCAACAGGAGGAATAATTGTTCCTTATTCTGAAATCAATATTCAGTACAAGCAAACGCAACATGTTGCCAATCAAACCACGTTTAATATCCCTTTTTATACAACAACAGATTTTGGACAAAACACAGCTGCAGCAGCAGCGATGCATCGTGCATTTGCGCAATATTTTTGCCCTACAGCTTTTAACAGTGAGTTAAATATTGCTAATGCTACAGATGTTTCTACAGCAAATTCTGAAAACGTAGTTCGTTTTGACCCTACGCTTCCATCTGGAGTATTAGGCATTTGTTACAGTTATTACAGCTCTTGTGGTGGCGATTATTATGTTACTGAAATGGATCTTGCCTTTAATCCTAATAAGAACTGGAACTTTACCGAAAACTTACCTACTGCCACCCAGTATGATTTTCAGTCTGTTGCCGTCCATGAACTCGGACACGCAAGACAACTACGGCACATTATAGACCCCAATGTAGTGATGTATTACGCCTTAGGGGCGGGAATAGAAAAAAGAGAGTTAAACAATGATGAAATTTTCGCAGGAAATGATATAAACCAAAGAAGTGAAAACGGGATCTGTGGAAGAGGCTACATTGGTATTTCTTGCGGACCAAATTTAGGTATTGAAGCTCAAGACATAGCCAGCATAAAACTCTATCCTAACCCAGCCTCAGAAATCCTAAACGTAATAAACCTTTTATCCAACACTGCAACCTTTACTATTCTTAATATTCAAGGAAAAACACTAGAATCCGGGGTAATAACAGGAGGGTTTGTGACAGTTTCTAATCTGCCGCAAGGAGTTTATTTTATTAAAATTTCAGAAGAAAATAATTCCATCATCAAAAAATTTATAAAAAAATAAGTAATACCCCTATTCTTAAATTAAAGCACAAGTCCATTACCTTATTCTAGTAATGGACTTTTTTATGACCGTTCGTGGTCTCAGAAATACCGTTCTTGGATTCCATATTTCTTTATTGCATATACTTTGCTTCCTTTATCCTTCAACTAAACTAACCAATTATGAAAAAACTGCTACTACTTTTAATCTTTATTGGAGCTGGCCTTTGGAAAACCTCAGCGCAAACTATAACTATTACCAATGCAACTAGTGAGGCAATCATTACTAAAACAACTGCAATGGTTCCCAGTATTCCAACTGGCGAACCATTTAATTATCAGATTACATTTCAGAATTTAAATCAAAGCAATTTACTTTCAATAACCGATGTATTACCCGCCGGGCTTTGTTACAGTCCAAGTGATATCGTAGCAGACAATTCATTTTTAGATTTTAATGGGGTTCCTATTCCTAATCCGAATGCTATTCCAGGACTTATTGATACTAGTGGTTTGCCTACGGTGCTTTTTACTATTCCCAGTAATGTGCAACGAGGCTCTTTTACCCTTACAGTTCGTTTTTGTGGTGGCGTGACCGAAGATGGATTTACGGTAGAAAATAATATTTGTGCAACGTATGGTCCCGGCGGTCCCAGTAATGAATCTTTTTGTTCCCCTGCTGGTATCATAAGCACTGCAAGTGCTATTAGTCCGTGGGGAGAAATAACAAAAGAACCTCTGTTTCCAGCCATTGCAGGACAAAATGGCGATTTTTTTATACCCACCTCTAATGGAATTTCCAACTACAAAATTAGAGTTCAAAAAGAATCACAATACCAAAGTTCGGTTTTTGGCATGTTAAACCTTGAAAATCCTACAATTTCTGAAATATTTCCACCTTGTGCAACCATTACACTTATAAGTGGCCCTGGTATATTGGATCCAATTACCAATACAATTATACTAAACAACGATTTGCAAGGAAACGTTCCTTTTGAAGCTGCAGAATTTATAGTGAGTGTAGATTTTAGTGGCTGTCCCACATTTCAAAATGGTGATGTAATTACCAATACTGTTGCTCTTAATGGGACGCCTGTGGGTGAACCTATGATGAATGGAATTGCTACCACTACAGCAAATGTGATTGCAGTAGACGTATTACCTCCTCCTGTAGGAAACTCAATGCTTATAAAATCTGTCTCTATTTCTAATCCTGTGGAAGGTTGCTTGGGGGTATACTCACTACAGCTTTTAAATACTGACAACAGACCTATATCTTCTATAGATATTACAGATATGTTACCTAACAATATTATACCACAAGGTCTTACTATCTCTGGAAATATTAATTCTGCTTCTATAACCGACACTTTCGACTTAATTGTTAATAATGGTGCGCCAACAACTGTCTCGGTGGGAGCTGGGTACAACCAAAATCCCTGGACCATTAGTAATAATGATTTTAGGTTAATCGCTACAGCCAATACCGAACTATACCCACAAGACATCCTGTTTATCTCAATTCCCTTTTTAGTAGCCTCTCCTACTCCTGTTGGAACTACCATAACCAATTGTGCTACTTTGGATGCTGCTATTATAGATACACCAAATAATATAAATTTGGCACTTAACAATACCAGTTGTGCCAATTTTACAACAGAAGCTGAACAGATAAAACTTTGTGTGGATAAGGGTGTAAGAAAAGCAAATACCAACAATGGTTTTATTGATGAACTGGTAAACGTAGTGCCTACAGACGAAATAGAATTTCAATTATGTATTCAGAATAATGGGAGTCTGGATTTTACCAATGGGCAATTAGTGGATATATTAGACAATAAATACGAGTTCTTAACAGTAGTGTCAGACAATTTCCCTGCTGGAACCACCTTTAACCAGACAGGGCAAACGCTTACCTGGTCCAACATTAACCTCGCTCAACAATGCGCTAGCTTCGAAACCATTGCAGGTTGTTTAAATCCAAACAATCAGGTATTTTGTGTTATTATTCGAGTTAGGGTTTTACCACTTACACCACCGGGAAATATAGACAACGAAGGTACCTTAACAGGAAATGGTCTTTCTGAAACTTCAGAAGTTGCTAAAGTAAATGTTACCCAGGCTTCTGTGCTACGCATGGTAAATGAAATTTCCAAAGATCAAACAACGTGGGTTTCAACACTCACATTAGATCCTGTTTGTGAAACCGATGTGTTTCATAGAATGACAATTATAAACTTAGGGAATCAAACCCTACAAGGGCATCAAATAATTGACGAATTGCCTTTTGCAGGTGATACGTATTTCCCAAGTATAGTTTCCAGAAACAGTACTTTTAGCCTGGAAACAGTGTTATCTACCAGCGCTCCAAACTATACTACTGAATATATTACAACGGTTCCCTCGGCAACTACCCCAGCTCCTAATTTTGATTGTACTACGGTACCCCCGGGTAGCGCAAACCCAACTCCCACAACAAGCTCTATAGTTTATAACAGCACAGGTTCTTTAGCTCCTGGAGCTTCTTCAGTTATAGAATTTGAAAGTACTATTCCTAGTTCCATGGTTGTTTTTACGGGAGATTTAGCACGAAACAGTATGTATCTTGTAGATTGTACTGGGAGTAATGGTGGGATTATTATCCCTTCATCAATCACTGAAATAAACATTGTATCTTCTATTGATAATTGTACACCTCTAGATCTTGAACCCTATGCAAATGCAGTACCAGATATTATTCCTCAAGCAGTAGCCGACGAACTTTTACTAGGGGGCTTTAATGGCAAAGACAAAGAATATGAAGATATTGATAACGATGGTGATGTAGATGTACTCTTCACTAAAAACGGTTTATTACACTATTTAGAAAACACTGCCGGTGCAGGAGCTACTCCAGTCTTCCAAACCCCCGGAATCTCATTAAATATTAACTACCAATCATTTTCACATAGAATGTTAGACTGGAATGGAGATGGTTGGAACGATATTGTTTCTTATGAAGTTGATGCTAGCTTTACAATTATACAAATTGGACTTTATTTAAATAACGGAAATGGAACCTTTCCAAGCTCGGCCTCTGCTGTATTGTTAACTGCCGGTCAAGACTTTCCTGGAGCAGATATTTTTATAGATCTTGGCGACCTTAACGGTGACGGATTACCAGATCTTATTATGAGTGGTCAGGGAGGGGTTTTTGGTACTGCCTATTTTGAAAACACTGGAGGTAATAGTCCTTATTTTATATTAACACCTCCGCAATCCTACACACCAGGAGACACGCAAATAAACAATATTTTTCTGACTGAAATTTTTGACAGTCTCCCAATACCCGAGATTTTTGATGCAGATTGCGATGGAGATAACGATATTTTCATCTCAGACCCATTATACGAAGGACCCCAATTTGGAGGAGGACGCGTTTTTTTCTATGAAAATTTTGGAGCATTCACCTCTGGAACACTTCCAGATATTCCAGATAATGGTTTGACGGATCAATTTGGATTTGACCGTATCCCGGATGCCCTAGATATTTTACAATGCGACTGGGTTGTAATGCGATTTGTAGATT
>PANU01000105.1 GCA_002707745.1 Flavobacteriaceae bacterium | reverse complement strand
TTTTTAAGTCTTTTCGTATATATGAAAATTTCACATCAAAGGATTTTTCAACCTCTTTTAATGCTTGTAAAACAGGAATAGTTTCAGGCGAAATTTGAGAAATTACAGGAAACGTTGAGAAAACTAAAATAAGCAAGCACCAAACTAACTGCTTATTCAGAGGAATTTTCAGAGGAAATAATAATACTGGTTTCGCTTTCAATAGTATAGGTTAATCCTAGAGGGATGGTGATAGTTTGCAAAGCAGCCTCCAAATCTTTATGGGTGTAGCTACCTGTATACCGTAAAGTTACATCAATATTTTTAGTTGTAATAGTAGTATTGTAAGTGCTTTCTAAATCATTGATAACGTGATATATAAGCACGTCATCATAGCTGCTTTCGTCACCAATCCATTCGGGCTTGTTGGTATATACTTCAGAAATTTCTAAAGACTTTTTGTTAAGAGTGGCGCTTTTTCCACTGCTGAGTTGTATGGTTTCTCCCTGGTATGTTACAGCTACCATACCTTCATAACAACTTACTATAAAATTGACTCCGTTGTCGAGCACATTAAATTGTGTTCCAAGTACGGTTATTTGTCCCTGTGAAGTACTAACGGTAAATTTTTTTCCTTTGGCAACTTTAAAATAGGCTTCCCCACTCAGGTTTATTTTTCTTGAATTTGCCCAGCTGTTTTCATTGTATGAAATTTCAGTAATCCCGTTTAGCATTACTTCAGAGTTGTCTGGCAAGGTAAGGGTTTTGGTTTCGGCAAGCTGCGTATTAAAGGTAGTAGGTAAAGAATTAATAAAAACATAGGATGCGGCAATAATAGCTAGTATAGCAGCAACTTTAAGCAGCATGGGTAAACTTCTTACCTTTGGAGTAGCCTTTGTTTTTACAGATAGTTTTTCTTTAAGATCTTTTAGACCTGCATCGGTATTAAAAGGTGGAATTTCTATTTGTTTGGTGTAGGCATCAATTTTTTGGTAGGCAGCAAATTCCGGAAAGGTTTCCAGAATAGCCAAATCTTCGGCAGTGTGGGTACCGTTTAGCCATTTATCCAATAATTGTGTGTTCATAGTTCCTTGCTTCTAGTTGTTAAACAGTTATAAGCATTTTTTACTACCTACTAATTTAAATTTTTTCTACGGTTTTTCTTAATGCTTCCAGTGCGTCGTGTATTCTTTTGCTTACAGCTTTATCTGAAATGTTTAAAATTTCGGCTATTTCACGGTATTTTTTTCCTTCCACACGACTTAATAGAAATGCTTCTCTTTGTATTTCGGTTAAATTGGCAATCGCTTGTTGTAGTTTTTCTCCGTATTCTTTTTCTTCCAACAAAAACTGGGGGGAATGCTTTTCTACTTTGGGTAAATGACTTTCTGCATATTTTAAAACTACTTTTTTATGGGCTACGGTATTTAAAAATGTATTGTTAGCTACGGTGTACAAATAGGATTTAGCTTTGTTAGGAGGTACTTTTTTACAATTTTCCCACAGTTTTATAAATGCTTCTTGGGCAATATCGTATGCTTTGTCCTTGTCACCACACTTAAAGTAAATAAAGTTGCGGATGGCCATAGCCCATTCTTTATAAATTTGATTATAAGTTTGCTCTTCGCAAACATTTTTTCTCTCTTCCATAGTTAAGTGCTGTAAACTTAGAAAAAAAATAATTTATCTTCCAGGGGTAGTATTTTTAAAACTTAACTGTTTTATAGATAGCAGCGATAAAATGCAGTAAGCTTTCATTCTTGTTTTTATTTGAAAGTATTGTTTCTTTAAATAGAAACAATAAACTGAATTGCTATGAAGAAGAATTCGGTTGGTTAATGTGAAAGCCCATGATACAATTTAGGTTGTGGATGGGCTTTTTTAGTTGTAACTGTTTCTTAAAAATAAACTTAGCTTAAAAGGTTGTATTCTATTGCGGTGCGCACTAACCCCGCCGTATTTCTTGCGCCTGTTTTTATAAGCATATTTCTGCGATGTGTTTCTACAGTTCCAAAACTAATAAAAAGTTTGTCCGCTATTTCCTGTGTAGTACATTCTTCCAGGATAAGGCGCAATACATCTTTCTCTCTTCTGGATAACGTAGGAAAGGGCGTTGTTGTTTTTTCGGTTTCACTTTTAAGGACACTGTTTAAAACGATTTCGTTTACGGTATCGTCAAGATATTTGTTGCCTTGGTAAACAGTTTTAATGGCTTCAATTACTTCGTCTTGCCCTGCATTTTTTAGTACATATCCTTGTGCGCCATTTTGGAGCATTAATTTTATAAGGCTGCTTTCTTTATGCATGCTAATAGCAATAATCTTTAAATCCGGATTTTTTTTTAAGAGTTGTTTACACGTTTCAATGCCATTTATACCTGGCATATTAATATCCAGTAGCACCACATCTACATGTTGCTTAGGAATTTTTAAAATACTTTCTTCTCCAGTAAGTGCAGTACCTATTACACAAATATTCTTTTCATCTTTTAGTAGTAATTTCATGCCATCTATCACCAATTTGTGATCGTCTACTATAAATACCTGTATCATAAAAGGGGGATGTTAATGGTTATAGAAGTTCCGTTATTAGGTTGTGTATCCCAGTCTATGGTTCCGTCCAAATAAGCAACTCTGCTGTTTATGCTTTTAAGACCCAGGCCTCCTTTGCTGTGGGCTTCTTCAAAATTAAATCCTTTTCCGTCATCTTCAATTAACAAATTAACTTCCTGTTTATGTCCCATTAATTGAATCAGAATATGTTTTGCGTTAGCGTGTTTGCGAATGTTGGAAATAAGCTCTTGTATTAGTCTGTATATCATTACCTTCTTGGTAGCTTCAATTTCATCAGGGAGATTTTTAATTTCTACAGTTGTGCTATACCCTTGTTCATTTAAATGGGTGGCCAGGTCTTCAATAGCGCCTTCCAAACCCGAAATACTTAAAGCATGAGGCATCATGTTGTGGGAAATTCTCCTAACTTCACCACAAGCTTCGTCTAGTAATGAATTGGTTTTTTGGGTAAGGTTTAATTCAATTAACTGGTCTACTTCATTTTGTATGGTTGTGAAATGCGCTTTTACAGTACTCAATAATCCGCCTAGACTGTCGTGTAAATCTTTGGCAATTCGTAAACGCTCTGCTTCCTGACCTTCAATCATACTGGTAAGCGCAAGCAACTTGTTTTTTTGCTGCAATTGTGTGATCTTTTGTTGTTGAATAGCTTGTGTTTGTTTTGCAATTGTTTTTTGATATATAAGTCTGTTTCTAAAAAAAAGGAAGACAATAGCTGCTACTATTCCTAAAGCAATTAGTCCATAACGGATTTTGTTTTTTTCGCGTTTTTCTTTTTCTAGTTCTAATTGCTGTGCAAGAATTTTTCTTTCTTTTTTTTCGGTTTCAAATTCAATTTCAAGCGCTGCGATGTTGCGTTTCATTTTTTCTGAAGTGACACTATCCTGTAGTGAAGCTTGTAATATTTTGTAATTGTAGGCATTTTTATAATTGTTTGTTGCTGCACTCATAGCGGCCAGAGTTACATAGATATCGATAAGTTGCGAAGGCTTTTCAACTGTTTTTAAAGTTTTGGCTGCTTTTTTTAAATAAGGAATTGCTTTTTCGGGAGTTCCGTTTGCCTGGTAAATTGTAGCCAGGGCAATAGTTGTAGATGCTAATGAATTCATGCTTTTTAAACTATCACTAATTTTTATGGCTTCCAGAACTACTGGGATATTTTCCTTGTTTAGCCTCCGTTTAAATAAAGAAGCAATTGGCATATGACCCGCAGGAATATTGGTTTGAGCTTCTTCGTAATGCCGGGATAAAATTTCAGTAAACTTGGTTAGTTGGGACGGATTGTTTACTTGAGTATAAAAATCTAGTACCAAGTATATATGAAAACGTTTTTTAGAGGTGTTTGGCATCTCTTTAACGGCTTCGTACATTAATAAAAGATACTTTTCCTGAGCTTCGAAATCTTTTAAGGAATTATATATAGCAGCTTTTGCATGATAAAAATCTGCTTTATAAATAGGGTCATTATCGTCTAATAGGTTTAGTTCTATTTTGTTTAGATATTCCAGTGCAATATCTGGTTTGTTTTTTTGATCATAGGAAAATGCAAGTGATGTATTGTAAAATAAATACATCTTCAGGTTATTTAGTTTTTCAGCTAGTTGAATCCCTTTTTTCTTTATTGCAATTGCTTCGTCAAGATTACCCCGTCTGGAGAGATTTTTAGAATAGGCTTCATACATAAAAAGTTTTGCAAAGCTGGTAGTATCACGACTGAAAAAATATTTAAATAATTTTGTAGCTTCATCTGGAGAGTTTTTTAATAATAAATTATTGCCAAGTTCAGAATAAAGCTCTCTTTTTCTTTCATCGTCGCTGTTTTTGACAGCTGTAATAGTGGAATCAATTTTTTCTTTTCCGTAGTCCTGGGAAAACAAAAAAATGGGTTGACATCCTAATAAGAGTAGCAACCCAAAGTAAATGTAACTATTTGTTTTTGTTCTTTTCACCAAGAAAAGATAAGTATTTTTTTTAAATGCGTGTGCCGTTTTGTTTTTGGTCTGGTCTATACAACTGCATTTTGAAAAACAGAAAGCCTGAGGCTAATGTTTGCATTTGTGATCTTGCCCCTGTTTTTCTGAAATCTATTTTTTCACTTTTTTTGTTTTATATAGCATTCTCCCAGCAGCTTCATAGGTGTCTCCTTTTATCCAGAATGGGGTTACAGGATCGTTGGCAATACTACGACCAGCCATTACATAGGCACTAAAAAATTTTAATAAATAATCATAATCCATACTATCTGCATGATCTCCTGGGCGATGATAGTATTTTGTTACTTCACCATCAAAAGAAGTAAACCCCATTGAAAAAGTAGGGGCAGGGATTCCTTTTTTAGCAAAATGGACATTATCACTGCGGTCAAACAGGCCTTGCTCAGGAGCAGGATCATCAATTGCAGTAAGTCCAAAACTTGCCACAGCATTTTTAATGTTATTCTCAGCGGTTGTTCTCTGGAGCCCTACAATAGTTGCTTTACTGGTATCATTATAACCTCCGTTGTCACTGTTAAAACAATATACCATCTGATTAAGTGGTAGTACAGGATTGTCTACATAATAACTGCTGCCCAGCAGCCCCATTTCTTCTCCCGTAAAGAGAATAAATAATGCCGACCTTTTGGTTGGGTATTTTGCTAAGTTTTCAGCCATACTTAACACTGTGGTTACTCCAACAGCGTTGTCTCGTGCGCCATTGTAGATGGTGTCTCCTGTTTCATCTGGAGTGCCAACACCCACGTGGTCGTAATGAGCAGAATAGATAATATATTCGTTTTTTAGTTTCGGGTCGCTTCCTGCTACCACCCCAATTACATTTTGAGAATAAATTTGTTCTTTTTTAGAGCTTTTCATCTTAAGCTGCGCAAACAACCCTCTTTTGGAAGCAATATCTGTTGCCAGGCTGTGGTTTTTATCCTGCACCCAAAGATGGCTCAGGGTTTCTTTTTTATTAGTTTCGGCAGAAAGCTTTCCTAATTCCATACTGGGGGCGTCAAAATTATGAGAAACAAAACCCCACATTTGGTCTTCACTGTTTAAGAGCTCTATGATGGCTTTGGCACCAGCTTTTTTAGCAAGTTCACGCTTGGTTTCCACAAGACCAAAAGCTCCTCTGGCATCTTTAGCTTCTTCACTTCCAGCTTTCATGACTACTACCTTACCTTTAACATCTTTCCCTACATAATCGGCTTCCATTCCATAATTTACATACACTGCTTGCCCGTCATAAGTTATATTCTCTGCTTTAAGTGCAACTTTATTAGGAACAGCAATACCATTTATTGTTAATGAAATATCTTTTGGGGGTGTATTGCGAACCAGAGGAATTTGTTGGTAATAATCTCCCGTTTCCGGATTTGGTTGCACGCCATAACTTTTTAAGGTGTTTGCTATATAGGAAGCAGCAATTTTATTTTCTGGTGTTCCGGTTTGGCGACCTTTTAGTAAATCGTCTGCAAGAAAATAAATGTGTCCCTCAATTTTTGATTTTGAAACGGTGTTTTCTACTTTTTCTTTATCGGTTTGGGCAAACGTTGCTGTGATTACAAATGCAAAAATAAATGGTAGGATAGATTTCATAAAGTGTATTTTTATAAGCGAAAGATACAATTTGTAAATTGCTGCCTACGAAATTTTTTATAAAAATTTGGAATTTCTGTAAACTCTTGTTTTTAAATTTAGCTTCCTCCAAATTGCGGATAGTATATTTTATACAGCTCCCAAATAAATTAAACGTACCTTTGTCCTTCATAAAGAAGCAAATTATAAAACTTCACTGGCTTCTTAAATTCAATTTATGTCATTTAAAAATCTTGGGCTGTCCGATGCCCTGCTAAAAGCAATTAGCCAAAAAGGATACGATACCCCAACCCCAATTCAACAAAAGGCCATCCCAAAAATATTAGAAGGCAAAGATGTACTAGCTTCGGCACAAACCGGAACGGGAAAAACGGCAGGATTTACCTTGCCAATGCTTCAAAAGCTACTAACCGCAAAATCACTTCATAAAAGACCTGTCCGGGCTTTGGTGCTTACTCCCACACGAGAACTCGCCGCGCAAGTACTGGACGATGTAAAAACCTATTCAAAATTTGTGGACATACGTTCTACCGTTATTTTTGGAGGGGTAAATGCCAATCCGCAAATTAGAACGTTGCGCCAGGGCGTTGATATTTTGGTAGCCACCCCCGGGCGATTATTAGATTTACACGGGCAAGGGGTTTTCAGTTTAAAAAATATTGAATTTTTAGTATTGGATGAGGCCGACAGGATGTTGGATATGGGTTTTGCCCGGGATATTAATAAAATTCTGGCGTTGCTTCCTAAAAAACGACAAAATTTATTATTCTCGGCAACCTTTTCAAAAGAAATAAAAAAACTGGCAAACAGTTTTCTGGATCATCCCGTGATGGTTGAGGCCACTCCTGAAAATACAACAGCTGAAAAAGTAGACCAGTTAGTTTATAAAACTGACAAGTCTAAAAAAACAGATCTTGTCATAAAACTAATTTCTGAGGGAGACTGGCAACAGGTGCTTATTTTTACAAGAACCAAACACGGAGCAAACAGACTTGCTCAAAAATTGGATAAAGCGAACATTTCTTCTGCAGCTATTCATGGAAACAAAAGTCAGGGTGCACGAACCAAAGCGTTGGCAAATTTTAAAAGTGGAAAGGTACGTGTCCTGGTGGCAACAGATATTGCAGCCCGTGGATTGGATATTCCATTACTGCCACACGTTATAAATTATGAGTTGCCTAACATTCCTGAAGATTACGTACACCGTATTGGTAGAACGGGTAGGGCAGGAGCCAGCGGGGAAGCTATTTCCATTGTAAGTGTAGACGAGTTTGAATATGTGCAAGGCATTGAGAAACTTCTGGGAGAAAGGTTAAACCATGAAACCATACCAGGTTTTGAAGTGACTGAAACTCTGAAAGAAGTTGAGGATAAAAAGAAAGCAAATAAAGTTGCTAACCAGCGTGGACGACAAAATTCCCGTAAAAAAAATCCAACGTCAAATAAATCAGGTAACCGAGCAAATAAAGGCAACCGTTCCAGAAATAAACGTAGAAACTAATTTTCCTTTTTGTTATTCCATCTAGCATCTGGTACTAATCAACGCGTTCTTAAGTAGTTTAAAACCCTTTTTAGAGCAAACATTTCTGTGGGTTCTAAAAAGGATTGCATTTTTAAATTAACTTCTTTTATAAAATGGAATTTTAATACCTAAGTAAACATCTACTCTTTTGGTGCTGGAGCTTAGCATATTAGTGAGTATAGTGCTGGATCCAATGTGCAATGGTCCTGCTTTAAAACCAATTCCCCAGTTAAAACCAGTATACTGATAAATCCCAATAGGGCTATACACACCAAGTCCTTTTCCTTCCATTCTTGGAATAATTGCCAGGTAATTGTTTACGCGGTTGGTACGTTCTGTTTCGTTACTAATAAGAGATAAAGCGGTTTCTGCGGCCACAAAAAACTTTCCTTTAACCTTATAGTCTGCAAAGGCATTTATAGCTGCGGGAAGTTTAATTTTAATGTCTTCTGTTTCTGTGGTGAAATCGTAATTAAGTTTTAAGACGGTTTCAAGATCGTCTGTATCAAAAATATTGGTGTCTACAGTATCATCCAGCTGAAACTTGTTAATCTCAGCATCTTTATACTTTATGCTTCCTAAGTCTGTAATAGAAATGCCCAGCCTGTATTTATATCCGTCTGTATCACTATCAGTATCTGTAACTTCATAAACGGCTCCAAGGTCTAAACCTACTCCGGTGGTTAGCCCACTGTATTCAATATTGTCATTATCAAAACTATGGTGCCACCATAAGATAAATCGCCAGATGAGGTTAAGATTTCGTTGGTGGCGTCATGATCTGCATCTATTCTATTGGCAGCAAAAAATAAGCTTCCTGCACCTTGGAGAAATTTCAGTGTTCCCCCAACGCTTAAACGCTTTCCATCTTTGTCTAAAACGATATGCGAATACATAGCCCCTAATTCTGCCCAGGCGTGAATAGTACCGTTAAAATTTCTTATTTGCGCAACAAAATCCTTTTCGGTATCAAAGTTATTGCTCAGTTCTTGGTACAGTTCTCCATTAATTCTGTTTAAATTAAAAAATGCCCGCACTCTGGTGGTAAGTCCAATACTCTGTTTTGGCGTAATATTAAACATAAAAGAGGGGCCTAAGATTTCAGCACGTAAAAAGAAGTTGTTATCGTCTTTTGGAAACTCTTCGGCATCTTCTTCAAAATCGAAACCGTCGGTAAGTCCGGTAAGGTTCCCAAGATTAATTCCAAAGTAATCGCTTCCTACATTGGGATTTACAGAGATGACGTTAATGTCCAGTCTGTACGGAGAGATAGCGCCAAGCGCAGGATTTTTAACAATGCCTTGTATGCCAGAGTAGTAACTGGAGTACACACCCGTGGGAGCTTGTGCTTTTAAGGATAGTGTAAAAAGGAGAAAAAGCCCAAAGAGGGATATACTTACTAATTTCATAATTAATTTGGTTTTAATGGGGTAAACTTAAAAAGTTAATATCTTTTATGGTATACCCAATAGAGGGGATTTTTGATGAAAACAAACCAATAAATCATTTTTAACTAATCGCTAAGCTACTTTGCTACAAACCCTTCAATTTGTATCTTTGCAACCTCAAAAATGACAGAAAACCATGTTCAATAATCTTAGCGATAAACTAGATAAAGCCCTCCACGTATTAAAAGGGCACGGAAGTATTACCGAAGTTAACGTAGCCGAAACCTTAAAGGAAGTACGCCGCGCTCTGCTGGATGCCGATGTTAATTTTAAAACAGCCAAAGAATTTACCAACCGGGTAAAAGAAAAAGCGCTGGGACAGGATGTATTAACAACCCTTCAGCCAGGGCAGTTAATGGTAAAAATTGTAAAAGACGAACTTACCCAGTTAATGGGCGGTGATACCGTGGGGATCTCACTAAAAAGTACGCCAAGTGTTATTTTAATGTCTGGTTTGCAGGGTAGTGGTAAAACCACTTTTTCTGGTAAACTTGCCAATTTCCTAAAAACCAAAAAAACTAAAAAGCCACTTTTAGTTGCGTGTGATGTATACCGTCCTGCAGCAATCAACCAGTTGCATGTAGTGGGGGAGCAAATTAAGGTAGATGTGTACAGCGAAGAAGGCAATATGGACCCGGTGGCAATTGCTACCAATGCCATTGCTCATGCAAAACAAAACGGGCACAATGTGGTAATCGTGGATACGGCGGGTCGATTGGCAGTAGACGAACAGATGATGACCGAAATTGCCAATGTGCATAAAGCCATCACTCCGGATGAAACCTTGTTTGTAGTAGATGCTATGACAGGGCAGGATGCTGTAAATACTGCAAAAGCCTTTAATGATAGATTGAATTTTGACGGAGTTGTGCTTACAAAATTAGATGGTGATACCCGAGGAGGTGCCGCTATTTCTATTAAAAGTGTGGTTCATAAACCCATAAAATTTATTGGTACGGGTGAGAAAATGGATGCTATAGATGTATTCCACCCGGCACGTATGGCAGACCGTATCCTGGGGATGGGAGATGTTGTTTCGCTTGTAGAAAGAGCCCAGGAACAATTTGATGAAGAAGAAGCAAGAAAACTACAAAAGAAAATTGCCAAGAACCAGTTTGGTTTTGACGACTTTATCAAGCAGATTCAGCAGGTAAAGAAAATGGGTAGTATGAAAGACCTTATCGGGATGATTCCCGGTGCGGGAAAAGCCCTAAAAGATGTAGATATAGATGACGATGCTTTTAAAGGGATTGAAGCCATTATTCACAGTATGACACCCGAGGAAAGAAGCACACCCTCTGTTATTAACGGAAGCAGAAAGAAACGCATTGCAAAAGGAAGCGGTACTTCGGTACAAGAAGTGAATCAGTTAATGAAACAGTTTGACCAGATGAGCAAAATGATGAAGATGATGCAAGGCGGTGGAGGCCGCAAGATGATGCAAATGATGGGGAAGATGAAATAATTCAATGTACGATGTACAAAATTAAAAGTACGAATTAATTATAAGTTGGCAGTATGGTTTTATTAGATGGCAAAAAAGTAAGTAACGACATAAAGGACGAGATAAAGGCCGAAGTCGATAAAATGAAAGCCAATGGCGAAAAAGTACCACATCTGGCAGCAGTAATTGTAGGCGATGACGGCGCAAGCTTAACCTACGTCGGAAGCAAGGTGAGAGCTTGCGAACGCGTTGGTTTTGAAAGTACCATGGTACGCATGAAACATACTACTTCAGAAATTGAACTACTACAAAAAATTAAAGAACTTAATGAAAATGACGCTATAGACGGGTTCATTATTCAGTTACCGCTGCCTCCGCAAATTAATACCCAAAAGGTATTAATGGCAGTAGACCCTAGTAAAGATGTAGATGGTTTTCACCCAGAAAATTTTGGAAGAATGGCGCTGGATATGAGTACGTTTATTCCTGCAACTCCTTTTGGAATTTTAGAATTACTGGAACGGTACGACGTGGATACTAAAGGAAAACATACCGTCGTAATTGGCAGAAGTCATATTGTAGGGCGTCCCATGAGTATTTTAATGAGTCGTAGAGGTTGGCCGGGAAACAGTACTGTAACCTTAACGCATAGCAACACAAAAAACATTACACAAATTATCTCACAGGCGGATATTGTGATTTCGGCATTGGGAGTTCCCAATTTCTTAAAAGCTGAAATGGTACGTGACGATGCGGTAATTATAGACGTAGGAATTACTCGGGTAGAAGACGAAGACGCCCCAAAAGGCTACCGAATTGTAGGCGATGTAGATTTTGAAAACGTTAGTAAAAAAGCCAGCTTTATTACACCTGTTCCCGGGGGAGTAGGTCCCATGACCATTGCAATGTTGTTAAAAAATACACTGCTGGCAAGAGAACAACGCGCCAATTAATGATGCTAAATAAAACGAGTGTCTATTTACTTCTTGTCGTCTTTTTTGCTGGAAGTACTTTTACAGAAGTATATGCTCAAGAAACTGTGCAAAAACCTTTTGTATATGGAC
Source organism: Flavobacteriaceae bacterium (assembly GCA_002707745.1). GTDB lineage: Bacteria > Bacteroidota > Bacteroidia > Flavobacteriales > Flavobacteriaceae > Marinirhabdus. The sequence goes on along the minus strand of PANU01000105.1, from coordinate 24,768 downwards.
AGGTGGGACTAGAAGGAGGTAATTTTGGAGGTGTTTCTCTAGCTGGAACCTATATATTTCCCAGTAAGTATGTTGTACAGGTAGGGTATCAATTCTCAGTTAGTAGTGCTAAAGAAAGACCAGCAGATTACCATGCTGGGGCTATTGATTTGTTAACTTTAGGGATTTCTTCTGCTAAGGATACCTATAATATTTTTCAGGTGTCATTTGGAAAAATCTTGGAACTTAATAAGCACCCTAAAACCCGATTTAATCTTCTAGGCGGTTTAGGAGTTTCCTTTGGTACAAAGGCTACAAATTTTGAATTTGATGGAACCGCTTTCGGACTTGATCCAAACTATTCGTTCAATACTGAAAATGCTACTTTGTTAATTGTGTTGGTTCAGCCAAAAATAGAATTTTGTCTTTCCCATCGAAATGGAATTTCAGTAGGACCCGTTCTAAAGATAACAGAAAGAGAAACGCTCTATGGCTTTTCAGTGAACTACATTTTTGGAAGATTACGAAATGAAATTGCAATTATAGAGTAGGGGTGTGTAAGATCTTCTTCAATTTAAAAACGTTATTTATTTTGGGAAAGTTTCCAGTCTAAATACTTATGGATATCGGTTTCAATCCAGCCTATTCCTAAGGAAAGAACAGCAAGATCATCTACATAACCAATTCCAGGAATGAAATCTGGAACCAGGTCCATTGGGTTTAAAATATAGAGCAACGCCATTACAATGGTCGCAATTACGAACCACGGGACGCTTGTGTAGGTGCCGCGCTTCATATCTTTAACCATTCCCAGCATTATTTTGCTTATTTCAACATACTTACTCAGCGAATTAGCTCCTGAAAGTTTTTTCTCAATTTTTTCCTGATTTTCTATAAGGATTTCAACATCTCCTTCATTGACTTCGGAAATCTTCTCGTCCATGTATATGTCGTCAATTTTCTTTTCAACTACATTTTTAGCAGACTCTTTTTTCTTAGTAAAAAGCATAAGTTTCAATTTTATTTAAAGATAAGGTTTCAGGACGGGTTTCTATTTTAAAATTATGTTATAAAAATTTCAGAAATAAAAAAAACAGGAGTACCAGGCAAACCAAATAAACCAACCAATAATGTGTAAATGAATGTGGGTTAGAGCCCAGAAATGCCTTGGTAAGTTTAAAGAAAAAACTTCTGTGTTTTGCAATAAAATTATATCCGTGATCGCTCAACTTTGTAAACCAGGAATAGCTGGTATACCACTGGTGCCAGGGTGATTTTTTGTTTGCAATATAATAACTCATATAGGCAGAGTCTGGACCACTGTATATAAAGCCTTTTGCAGATATGAAACGGGATGCTTTTTTAAATTCTTTTATTGGAATATCCGGAAAATCAGAAGCAACTTCCTGATAAGTTTTAAATCTCACTTGTCCCTTCGTCATCATTTCCCAGCGTGTCACCCAATATTTGCAAAATCCACAATCGCCATCCCAAACCAAGACAGGTTTGTTTTCAGGAGGAAATTTTGTGGTGTCAAACTTCTGAAACATACTTATAAATCAGGATCTTCATCTGGCTGTGGCTTGCCATATTCGCGTTTGTAAATGCGCATTACTATCATAAACAAGCTAATGAGCAAGGGTCCGAAAATTAAACCTATAAATCCAAAAAGTGGTACGCCTACAATAACCCCGATTAAAGTAACCAGCGGATGAACGTTATCCAGTTTTTTGAGAACATACAAGCGTATAATATTATCTGTAGATCCCACCACTACAAATCCATAAATTAAAATCCCCCATGCCTGAAAAGTACTGCCGCTGGAAAGTGTAAGGATAAACACAGGTAAAATTCCTATGAGTGTACCTACAAACGGAATCATAGACCCAATAGTTATAATAACAAACCAAAAGAAAGGATCTTCTATGCCAAAAATAAAGAAACCTATAAGAGCTATAATTCCCTGAGCAATAGCAACCATAGGGATGCCAAGCGCATTAGAGCGTACCATAGCATGGGACTCATCTCCAATTTTTTTTAAATTTTTTTTGCTGATGGGGATATATTCAAAAAGAGATTCTTTTAATTCCCTTCGGTTGGTTAACATATAATATAGCATAAAATACATTAAACCAATGGCAATAAATACATTAAAAGTGCCGCCAGCAAAACTCTGTAGATTGTCCGACAGCCATCCCGATATACCTCCTGTGTCTATTTGAGAGTTAAGATCGTAGCCAACTTTCTCTTCTATTTCTCCCAATTGATCCTTAAATGCTGTTACCACCTTCTCTGAATTCTGGACCGCGTTGTTAATTTTATTACCCAGCATTAACACGATACCGGCTATGGGAAGCAAAATTCCTACAAAGGAAAGCAGCATCAGCAAACCGGCAGCCAGCTCTGGTTTCCAGCCTTTTCTTACTAGTTTTTTCATCCAGCTTCTTAGCAAAACATACATGGTAATAGCTCCTAAAACACCCGATAAATAGGGAATCATTTCTTTAAAAATGAGCGTACCCATGAGCAAGATGAGCAAAAGGATAAATACTTGTCTTACTATTTTAGGATTTATAGTGTTGCTCATCATTAGTTAGCAAAAAGTTGGTCTATATTTTTTAAGGCTTTAAATTCTAATGCATTTCCTGAAGGATCTTTAAAAAACATGGTGGCTTGTTCCCCGGTTTTTCCCTGAAACCGAATATACGGCTCAATTATAAAAGTAATGCCATTTTCTTTTAATCGATTGGCAAAGTTTTTAAACTGTTCCATAGACAAAACTACCCCAAAATGTGGGATGGGAACATCCTTACCATCAACAGGATTGGTATTTTCTGAAATTTCTTGAGCAGGCTCTTTTACATGTAATACCAATTGATGCCCAAAAAAGTTGAAATCAACCCAATGGTCGCTACTACGTCCTTCTTCACAACCTAAAGTTTCGCGATAAAAGGTACGACTTGGTTTGAGAGATGTTACAGGAATAGCTAGATGAAACGGTTGGAGTTGCTGTTGCATAAAATTAATTGTTACGCAGTGCGTGGATTAGCTCCTGTTTGGTCATTTTGGAACGCCCTTCAATCTCTACATTTTTTGCCTGCTCGTATAGTTCGTTTTTTGTCCATTTTTCATACGGGCTTGCTTTCCCACCTTTTTTACCTGCATCAGGAGTGTTGGCTATGCGGGCGGCTTTTTCCTGACTGTACCCTTTTTCTCGAAGGGCGTCGTACTGGTCTTCATTTTTAATGCTGGGACGATCCATACTTATTCAGTGTCTTTATGATCTGTATCTTTTCGGTACTTTAAGAGACCGATGCCTGCAAAAAAGAAAACAATACCCAAAATTATCAAGGCCCAGGGACTCAAGCCTACATCCATACTTCCAAAAACACTTAGTACTCCCATTACAAGGGCGATAGCTCCTCCTATTGTTAAAATAAATCCAAGAATTTTAATCATGATTATGGTTTGATTGGTTAATAAGCAACCAAATTACAGCAAATTGGTTAAATAAGGTTTCGGCTTAACATAATGTTAGGAGGTGAAAATAGTTGGTTAGGATTTGTTAGGTCTGTTTTTTTTTTTTTTTCTTTACCGGAATTTGAAAATTACTACTTATGAAAAATTACTACACTACATTGTTCGCTTTACTATGTTCGATCTCACTTTTTGCACAATGGGAGCAGGTTGGGAATACTGTTGAAGGGGAAAATAACAATGATCGTTTTGGAAGAACACTTGCAATTAATGATGAAGGTACACGTATTGTAGTAGCAGCTTCACTTTCTTCTCAATCAACCACTACAATACCTTATATTAAAGTTTATGAACTTACAAATGGTGTTTGGAATCAATTAGGTAGTACTATTATGGAGTCTAATATGAATTTTGGAGATGCGTTTGATATGTCTGTTGCTATATCTGGAAATGGTAATAGAATAGCAGTTGGTAACGACAACCACTTAGATGCTCACGGCAGGGTTCGTTTATTTGAATTTATAAATGGAGATTGGATGCAACTAGGAAGTGATATATTTGACATGTCACAAGATTTTGCAAGATTAGGAGCATCTATTGATATAAGCCAAGATGGTAATAGGATTGTTGTTGGGCAAAGGAGATATAACACCAATGCTGGACAGGTAAAAGTATATGAGTTTGATGGAACTGACTTAGTTCAAGTAGGACAAAGTTTAGTAGGGTCTAGTTCAGAATTTTATGGTAACGAAGTTGTAATAAATGATGATGGCACGAGAATAGCCAGTGTTTCTTCTAATGGAGGAATAACAAGGATTTATGAATTGGCGGGAACTACTTGGCAGCAATTGGGAGGCGCCTTATCTATAGGAGACTTAGGAGCGAGTTCAGAAGTAGCTCTAAATGGTGCAGGTAATATAATATTAATTAGCAATCCTGGTACAGAGATAAACGGAATCGTTAGTGGAGCTGCAAGAGCATATAGTTTAACTAATGGAAATTGGGAATTTATGGGTAATGATCTTGTTGGCGGAGGTGAAAATCATAGTTTTGGGAATTCTATAAGCATTAACCAAAATGGTGATTTAATTGCTGTTACAAGTCGAGATGGGGCTCCAGTTTCAGGTTTTGTAGCAGTGTATAAATTTGAAAATGGTGATTGGCAACAAGTTGATAATTTAGTTTCCGGCAACTCTGTTCCAAATTTATACTTAGCTACTATTGCTTTAAATAGGAGCGGAAGTACTTTTGTAACGTCTTCTTTGTACGACGCTGGAGTTATAGAAGTTTATGAAAACGAAAATCTCCTAAATATTGATGATAATAATTTTTCAACAAATATCACAATCTATCCCAACCCAGCAACATCTCAAGTAACTGTTAGCAATGTAAACAATCTACAAATTGAAAAGATCACATTCATAGATGTTTCTGGTAGAATTGTCTTAGAACCTACTAAATCCCTTGAAACCAATACTACCTTTTCAATAAAAAACTTACATACTGGGCTGTATTTCGTGAACATTCAACACAGTAGTGGAACAATCGTTAAACAACTTCTAATAGAATAAAAAAGAGGCTGTCTAAAAAGGTAAGAAAATCACCTTGTCAGTTTGAGCGCAGTCGAAAACTTAATTGTAAATCAATAAGTTAAAAACTTCGACTGCGCTCAGTTTGACATCAGTAATACCTTATTAGATAGCCTCTTGCAGTTAATTCGGAATTTTAACCTATATATCCCCTTCCTGGATCTCAATAGCTTCCCCGGCATCCCAACCTATCATAAAGTATTTAAAGGTTGCCGTGTCTGGAATTTGAGTGGCTTCAATTTTTTGGTTAAAGTTGTAGCGCACTTCTTCCGGCAATTGTTTTTTGTCTATGGTTAAATAAATATCTGTGTCCTTTAAAAAAACCACCACCGAGTTAATCGCGTTTTGAATGCCTGCAATCTCATAATTGGCTTTTACTTCTTTAAATGTACTGGCTTTGGTAAGGCCTTTGTCGGTTTTATAGCGTGGGTCAAAAATTTGGATATTAGCAATTTCTGAAGTTGGGTCGCTTTCATCATATGGGGAAAGTAACAATAATTTTACGCCCTCTTTGTCATATACTTCTACTTCGCCTTGGGTTTCAATAGCGCCGGTCACCGGATTTAGTTTTACAATACTGTCTTGTGCATAAATAGAATCCAGTTGTTTCATTTGCGTTTTTTTGGTTAATGGGCCAATGGCTTCATTAGAAATGGCAAACGGATCTTTTTCTTCTTCACACTGTACAAAAAGCATGGTTGCTATGGCTGCAAATAATAGGGTCTTTTTCATCATTTTTTTATTCTTTTACAATTGTCGTTTTAGTCATTTTTTGGTACTCCAACATCGAGATTTAAATGCGCCGCTCCACGCGAAACATTCTCACCACGCACATTATTTTATTAATTTGGTCAATATTCCCAGGACGCTTCTTATAACCGTTGGGCTGGTTAATACTTTTTCTAACGAACTTTGCCTGCTGGAGCTTGAGCGCCTACTGCTGGAAGAACGTTTTGCGGCTGCTTTTTCTTTTTGCGCCTTAACTTTTGCTTCTTCTTTGTTGGCAGTTTCTATTTTTTCATTGAGCATTTCATAGGCACTTTCGCGGTCAATGGCTTCGTTGTATGCCTTACTTAATTTTGAATCTGCCAGCAAACTTTTAAGTTCAGCATCGGTTAATACATCCATTCGGCTCATAGGAGCCCGTAGTAATGTTGCTGCCAAGGGCGTAGGGATGCCTTTTTCGTTTAAAACACTTACCAGGGCTTCCCCAATTCCGAGGGAGGTTAATACTTCGTCTGTTTTATAGTATGCTGAAATGGGATAGTTTTCGGCAGTTAGTTTTATAGCTTTTCGGTCTTTCGCCGTAAACGCTCGCAGCGCGTGCTGGATTTTTAACCCTAACTGACTTAGCACCGCGTCTGGTACATCGGTTGGGTTTTGGGTTACAAAATACAATCCAACTCCTTTGGAGCGAATTAATTTTACAATACTTTCAATCTGATCCAGCAATGCATCACTCGCTTCCTTAAAGATAAGGTGGGCTTCGTCTATAAAAATAACCAGCTCGGGTCTGCCACTATCGCCTTGCTCGGGAAAGGTGCTGTATATTTCAGCAAGCAGGCAAAGCATAAAGGTTGAAAATAGTTTGGGACGATCCTGGATATCGGTAAGGCGAACAATATTTATATAGCCCATTCCATTTTCATCAATCCGAAGCAGATCGTCTGTGTCAAACGATTTTTCACCAAAAAATAAATCCCCTCCCTGTTGTTCCAGTTCCACAATTTTCCGAAGAATGGCTCCTGAGGAGGCCGGGGAGATACGCCCGTATTGTTCAGCTATTTCGGCTTTGCCTTCGCCCGTGGCATATTGTAGGATTTTTTTGAAATCTTTTAGATCCAGTAGCGGTAATTTGTTGTCGTCACAATATTTAAAAAGTACCGAAATGATCCCTGCCTGTGTTTCTGAAACATTTAATATTCTTGAAATTAAAACAGGGCCAAATTCACTTACTGTAGCCCGCAAGCGAACTCCGTTTTGTTCTGAAAGCGTTAGTATCTCAACTGGAAATTTTTGCGGGTTAAAAGGAATGCCTATTTTTTCGTGGCGTTCATCAATTTTGGCGTGTCCAGGGCTGGGCTGTGCAATTCCGGAAAGATCCCCTTTCATATCCATTAACAGGACCGGAATTCCTTTTTCTGATAGATTTTCAGCTAACACCTGTAGCGTTTTCGTTTTTCCCGTTCCTGTTGCACCTGCAATCAATCCGTGGCGATTTAGGGTTTTCAGGGGCACTTTTACCAAGGCATTTGTAATGGTTTCGCCATCCAGCATCGCAGCGCCTAAAGTAATAGCGTCGCCTTTGGTGGTGTACCCACTTGTAATGTGATCAAAAAATTCCTGTTGGTCTGCCATGAGGTTGAAATTTGGGCATAAAAATACGCATTGTACGGTAGCTTCTGAAATATTCCGTATTTTAATTGAAATTTTAATAAACAGTTATGAAAATTATACGTTTGGCGATAGCGGCTTGTTTGGTTTGTAATTTTTTAGGATGTGATGAAACTAAAAAAGAAGCAACAAAAGAGCCCAATGAAATTATTTCGAAGGTTAAGTTTGAAAAGCAAGAAGTGCCTGTATTTCATAAATCTCATGAACCAAAAAAAGAAAATGCCCCGTTTAGCGATGTGGTTCAGGTTGGGAATACGTTTTACCTGTCGGGACAGATTGGGATGGATCATACCACCCGGGAACTGGTAGCAGGAGGCATTAAAGCCGAAACAGCACAAGCACTGGAAAACATAAAAGCTGTTTTGGCGCAGCACAGTCTGGAAATGAAGGATGTAATTAAAGCCACTGTGATTTTGGATACTATTGAAGATTTTTCGGTGTTTAATGAAATATACACCCAGTACTTTCCTCAAAAACCTGCCCGTACCACTTTTGCGGCCGAAGCACTTGCTAAAGGTGCGACTATTGAAATTGAAGTAGTAGCCGTTTCCGGCAGGCAGTAGTAATGTTAATTTGTAATAAAAGGATGTTATGTTGATTACTAAGTATAATTAACTAAATATTGACAGTGCCATTTTAAGATTAAAAAGTTTCCTCACTCAATCCTTTTCTGCTGAGAGGGAACTGGGGGTGTTAAAAAAATGTACTATTAAATGCCCCTAAAAACTGCGTACTGATTCCTGTGTACTGCATCCTGAAATCCTTATCTTTGCGCCAATGAAAAATGAAGTACAAGAACTGGTTGAAAAGGGCACTATGTTGCCCTTAATGGAAGAATTCTATACCATTCAGGGAGAAGGCTACCATAAGGGTACAGCTGCTTATTTTATTAGAGTGGGAGGTTGCGATGTGGGCTGCCACTGGTGCGATGTAAAAGAGAGCTGGAACCCCAATATCCATCCCCCAACCCAAATTACTTCCATAGCCGAAAATGCTGCAAAATATTCTAAAACTATTGTAATTACAGGTGGGGAGCCATTAACGTGGGATATGGGACCGCTAACTTCCTTGCTAAAGGAAAAAGGAATGGACACCCACATTGAAACATCAGGGGCTTACAAGTTAAGCGGGACATGGGACTGGATTTGCCTTTCGCCTAAAAAACTAAAACTACCTACACCAGAAGTGTACAAAGCAGCCAATGAGCTTAAGGTAATTATTTACAATAACGACGACTTCCGTTTTGCTGAAGAACAAGCTGCTAAAGTTACAAAAAACTGTAAATTGTATTTGCAGCCAGAATGGAGCAAACGTGACAAAATGATTCCTGCCATTGTGGAGTATGTCATGAACGATCCGAAATGGGTAGTTTCCTTACAGACTCATAAATATTTGAATATTCCTTAGGTGTATAAAATTACAAAAACAAAAATCCCAAAATCCAAAAATTACTTTTGGATTTTGGGATTTGTTATTTGAGATTTCCGCAAAGCGGGACTTACATTGTAACCGACATAAGCGGAACAGCAACACGGGTGGTTCCCCATCCAAGGTGCATATGTGCGCCTCCCTTTGCTTCTTCAAATGCAATGCTAAAGGCTTCCAGCGCTTCGTCGGCTTTGGTTACTTTCGCTGTGGTACGCACCACATCGTTTGCTTCATCATAACTGTACGCGCCCCAAACATTGGTGTCGGAGCTTAGTATAATTGTCCAGGAATCGTCCCCTGGAATAGTAAATAAAGAATAGGTTCCGGCATTTACAACCTTATCTCCAATTTTCATAGGTTGGTATAGCGTAATTTCGGCGGCTTCATTAGCTCCTGTGCGCCAAACCTTTCCTTGGGGGGTTAGTTTTTCCAAAGGGCGTCCTTTTAACTGGGGTCTGCTATAGGCAATTTTTACAAGTTTATTACTTTCCTGATGGCTGGCAGGATAGGCGGCCATGTCCATAGGACTTTTATCGAGGTCTTCAAATTTTTGAGCATCCATTTGTGCAGTGAACATAACAGCGAGCGCTGCTAGTGTAATGGTGAGGAATTTGTTTTTCATGGGTTTTGATTTTAATTGTACGTAGTAAAAATACTGGATGTTTTTAAGTATTTGCGTTAACAAAAAGCAAAAGTAATGCCATTTTTAAAGTAACTTTTTGGTAGCGCGTTGTACCTGGCCTTTTTATATTTCAAAAGAAAGCTTACGGATTAAAATTTCAGAAAGAGGAGAAAGCTGCTTCAAAGGGTTGAGAGCTATATTTTTTTCACAATAATTTGTTAATAACTTCATAGCTTAAAAACGTGAAAACCACCTGTTTTATTGGTGGTTTGGTTATATTTGTTCGTTACTGAAAATCTGAATACAAATAACCCATTTTTATATGAGCGAAGAACAGAAAAAAAATAATTACGGTGCCGAAAATATTCAGGCGTTGGAGGGAATGGAACACGTGCGAATGCGTCCTTCTATGTACATTGGAGATGTTGGAGTAAGAGGATTGCACCATTTGGTGTATGAGGTGGTAGATAATTCTATCGATGAGGCATTGGCAGGACATTGTGATGCGATTGATGTTATAATTAACGAAGACAACTCTATCACAACCACAGATAATGGTCGTGGTATCCCTGTAGATATTCATAAGAAAGAGGGTGTTTCTGCACTTCAAGTGGTAATGACCAAGATTGGTGCGGGAGGAAAATTTGATAAAGATTCCTATAAAGTATCCGGTGGTTTACACGGAGTTGGTGTAAGTTGTGTGAATGCCTTATCGGAACATTTAACCGCTACGGTACATCGTGATGGGAAAATCTACCAGCAGGAATACCAAAGAGGTAAACCACTCTACCCTGTTAAACCTATAGGCGAAACCGATAAAAGAGGAACTGTAGTTACTTTCAGACCGGATGAAGAAATTTTCAAGCAAACACGCGAATATAACTACGATACGTTAGCAAGTCGTTTGCGCGAATTGGCTTTTTTGAATAAAGGAATTACCATTACCCTTATCGATAAACGAGAAACTGATGACAAAGGCGAGTTTATTGGAGAAACGTTTCATAGTGAAGAAGGATTAAAAGAATTTATCCGATTCTTAGATGGAAACCGCGAGCCTCTTATTGCAGACGTGATTTCTATGGAAGGGGAAAAGAACGATATCCCTGTAGAGGTAGCTATGGTTTACAATACTTCCTATAGCGAAAATTTACACAGTTACGTAAACAATATAAACACCCACGAAGGAGGAACGCATTTAAGCGGTTTTAGACGGGGCTTAACCACAACTTTAAAGAAGTATGCCGATGCTTCTGGAATGTTGGATAAGCTGAAATTTGACATCTCCGGAGATGATTTTAGAGAAGGCCTAACAGCGATAGTTTCAGTAAAGGTTCAGGAGCCTCAATTTGAAGGGCAGACCAAAACCAAATTAGGAAACAGAGAAGTTACATCGGCAGTGAGTCAGGCAGTTTCCGAAATGTTGGAAAACTACTTAGAAGAAAACCCCAACGATGCCAAAACCATCGTTCAAAAAGTGATTTTAGCTGCAACAGCCCGTCACGCAGCGCGTAAAGCCCGTGAAATGGTGCAGCGTAAAACGGTGATGAGTGGTGGTGGATTGCCAGGAAAGCTTTCCGACTGCTCCGAGCAGGATCCGGAAAAATGTGAAGTATTCCTTGTCGAGGGGGACTCGGCAGGAGGAACGGCCAAACAAGGTCGGGATCGTAATTTCCAGGCTATTTTACCCTTACGTGGTAAGATTTTGAACGTGGAAAAGGCCATGCAGCACAAAGTGTTTGAAAATGAGGAAATTAGAAATATTTTCACCGCATTGGGTGTTACCATTGGTACTGAAGAAGACAGCAAAGCGCTGAATCTTTCGAAATTACGTTACCACAAAATTGTAATTATGTGTGATGCCGATGTAGATGGTAGTCACATCTCTACCTTAATATTAACATTTTTCTTTAGGTATATGAAAGACCTGATTGAAGCCGGACACGTTTACATAGCTACCCCGCCACTATATCTGGTGAAAAAAGGGCAGAAAAAAGAATACGCCTGGAACGACAAGGAGCGCGATGCCCTGAACCAACAGTTTGGCGGTAGTGCAGGTATCCAGCGTTACAAAGGTCTTGGAGAGATGAACGCAGAGCAATTGTGGGACACCACGATGAATCCAGAGTTTAGAACACTACGCCAGGTTACTATAGACAACGGTACCGAAGCCGATAGAATTTTTTCTATGCTGATGGGGGATGAGGTGCCACCACGTAGAGAGTTTATCGAGAAAAATGCAGTGTATGCAAATATAGATGCATAGTATATAATTAGTTAAACTTACCTAAAATCCTATGGTCTCGACTATAGGATTTTTTATTTTAGGTAAAATTTATTGCTATGAAAACGTATGTACTGCTATTTTGTGTACTAGCCTCGGGAATGATGAGCGCACAGGAAAACCTGGAGGACTTACTGGCTGCGGGTGTTGAAGACGCACAACGCTTTTCGGCAGGGTATATTTCTCCTGCTGCAGAAGGGATGATGTACAATTTGTCCAATAGTTGGGCGCAATCTGCCGAAGTAAAAAAACCATTAAAATTTGAAATTTCCATCATTGGGAATGCCACTTTCGTTAAAGATGAACATAAAACCTTCCTGTTAAACACTAATGAATATAATAACCTGCAATTTCGTGACGGCAGCACTTCCAAACAAGTAGCTACCGCTTTTGGAGAAAATAATCCAGATATCCTAGTCTTTGCTGAAGTGCAAAATGGATTTTTTAATGAAGAAGTTGAATTTCAGTTGCCCCAGGGACTTGCTTCAGTAAATGTGAATGTACTGCCTACTGCTTTTTTGCAGGGACGAATAGGGGTTTTTAAAGCTACCGAAGTAAAGGTGCGCTATTTTCCTAAAATTGACAGAGAAGACGTAAAAACAGGGCTGTTTGGGGTAGGGGTGCAGCATGAAATCTCACAATGGTTCCCTGCCGAAGATGTATTCCCGGTTGCCATTTCAGGATTAATTGCCTACAATAACTTAAATGCCAACTATGATTTTACAGACGATGCTATTGTAGAAGGTGATAACCAGCAATTTGATTTAAAAATGAATACGTGGGTGTTTCAGGTACAGGCATCTACTAAATTGCCGGTTTTTAACGTCTATGGCGGACTGGGATACGTAACGGGAAAATCAGATTTTGATGTATTGGGAACGTATCGGGTGCGTGGAGGTATTCCACTGTTTGAAACCACCAGTGAATTTACAAACCCCTTTTCAGTAGAAAATAAAATTTCAGGCGTACGGGCTACAATAGGAGTAAAATTGCAATTGGGCTTTTTTGGATTGCATGCAGATTATAACCTTTCAGAATACAGTACAGCAACTATTGGAACGCATTTCGGAATTTAATAGTTTGTTAGTAAGTTAAATGCAAGGAGAATTGTATTTTTGCACCACTTTAAACAAATTATAATCAAGCCGTGAAAGCGGCATAATAAAAAATAAACAAATGAAAGTAACTGTAGTAGGAGCAGGTGCGGTAGGTGCAAGTTGTGCCGAGTACATTGCCATTAAAAATTTTGCAAGCGAAGTAGTATTGTTAGACATTAAAGAAGGGTATGCCGAAGGGAAAGCCATGGACCTGATGCAAACTGCTTCATTAAATGGGTTTGATACCAAAATAACAGGTTCAACCAGCGACTACAGTAAAACGGCCAACAGTGATATTTGTGTAATAACGTCAGGAATTCCTAGAAAACCTGGAATGACCCGTGAAGAGCTAATTGGTATTAATGCCGGAATTGTAAAGTCGGTTTCTGCCGATTTAATAAAACATTCTCCAGATACCATTATTATTGTGGTGAGTAACCCAATGGATACGATGACGTATTTGGTGCATAAAACCACCAATCTCCCTAAAAACCGAATTATTGGTATGGGGGGAGCTTTAGATAGTGCACGTTTTAAGTACCGTCTGGCCGAAGCTTTAGAAGCACCTATTAGTGATGTTGACGGGATGGTACTAGGAGGTCACAGTGATACAGGGATGGTTCCGTTAACACGTTTGGCAACCAGAAACAGTGTTCCGGTTTCAGCTTTTTTAAGCGACGATAGACTGAACCAGGTGAAAGAAGATACCAAAGTAGGGGGAGCTACCCTAACTAAATTATTAGGAACTTCTGCGTGGTACGCACCAGGAGCTGCAGTAAGTGGATTAGTTCAAGCGATAGCGTGCGACCAGAAAAAAATGTTCCCTTGTTCTGTGCTATTGGAAGGAGAATACGGATTGAATGATCTTTGTATCGGGGCACCCGTACTATTAGGTAAGAACGGAATAGAAAAAATAGTTGAAATTGAGCTTAACGATGCCGAAAAAGCACACATGAAAGAAAGCGCCGAAGGCGTAAGCAAAACCAATGGTTTGTTGGAATTGTAAGGTTTTCAATGTTGGGTTGAGCACTATCGAAACCTAATTTGAGAATTTTTTATATAATGTATAAAACCTGACAGATTTCTAAAGCCTGTCAGGTTTTTTTGTGGGATTGATTTGAAATACTGCAAAGAATCAATTTATTTCAGGAGGTTACAAGGCCAACAACCAACATATAATCCTAATCAAAAATCTAGTATATTTTCTTTTATACCAGTTCCGTAAGAATTACTATATTTGGCGCATGAACTCGAAATGGTACATCGGTTTACTAGTCGTTGCCCTGGCTTTCTTAGGAATAAGCTCGGAGCAATCGGTTTTGCCTAACCAGGAAATTGTGGTGCAGTTTAATGCAGATACGGTTAGTGCCAATCAAGCCGAAAGCACCATTGCTATTGTGACAAAACAATTGCAGTCTCTTGGTATAGAAGGAGTTCAGGTTGTAAAAACATTTGACGGAAACTTAAAAATCACCTACTACAGTGCAATAGATGTAGCTATAGTAAAAGATTTGTTTTCCAAACAATCGAATGTACTAGTTGGCGATACTTCTTTTGCCACAAATAATAATTCTTCCCATCAGCCATTCCATAGCGATACGGCTGCTTACCAACTCAATGTAAATGAAATCCAAACTGCAACTGATGCAGATATGGGCCTTAATGGCGTTTTGGTTGATTTAAAATCCGGAGACGAATGGTATGTCAACCCAGTACTTTGCCTTGGGAATACCAACATAGATTTCAGGATACAGAATACTTTTGAAAACGTAGCCTACACGCTTTATGGTGATGTAGCGCTGGGTATTGATACCACTTCATATAAAATACCGGAAGTACGCGCAGGTCCCTTATCCTAAAAGGATACTTCACTTTCAATTTTTCTGAATGGTTTATTCAGAAAAAGAAAAATCTTTAAAAGCTATCCTACAAATCAAAATTAGTGTGCTTTTCAGAAATTTAAAGTTGCAGCGTTATTTTCAGCTTACATTTCAGAAGTACAAACAGCTACTATGTTTCAATAGCTAGCTTTTCAGAAAAAAATAGAAACAAACATATTAATTGTTGAATAAAGTGGTAAATGATATATTTGCCCGCCCAAAAATAGTTGGGAAACATCAACACTAAAAAAACACAAAATGCAAAATAAAGGACTCATTACCGTATTTGCTATCCTTTTTGGAATTGTAAGTTTGTACCAATTGTCGTACACCTACATTGCCAATAAGGTAGAAACAGACGCAAAGGAATATGCGCAAAATAATTTTCCGGAAACGGAACCAGCCGAAAGACAACAAGCAGAAGCACAATACTTATTGGATGCCACCAATGAGCCGCAAATGCTTGGGATAGATTATAAAACGGCAAAAGAAAAAGAATTAAACAAAGGACTTGACCTTAAAGGGGGTATTAACGTAATCCTGCAGGTTTCTGTAAAAGACATCCTTAAAGGACTTGCAAATAATACTAAGGACCCTGCATTTAACCAGGCATTGGCCAATGCAGACGAGCTTCAGAAGGATTCGCAGGAAACGTATGCAGAATCGTTCTTTAGAGCATTTAATGACTTGCCGGGCGACAACCAACTGGCGTCTCCAAACATTTTCTTTAACAAGAATCTGGAAGACCAGATTAACAGCTCCATGAGTAACGATGAGGTAGAGCCTGTTATTACCAGAAAAATTGACGAGTCTATCGCATCGGCTTTTGAAGTACTGCGTAAGCGTATCGATAAGTTTGGGGTAACACAACCTAACTTACAGCGTTTGGGGAATTCTGGACGTATTCTGGTTGAATTACCAGGGGCAAAGGATATTGAGCGTACTAAAGATCTTTTACAGAGTACAGCTCAGTTAGAATTCTGGACTGCTTACAAAGCAGAAACTTTCCAGAGCTTTTTGTTTGAAGCAGATGCAAAGTTAAAAACAATGATCTCTCCAGCTACTGAAACAGAAGCAGAAACCACAAATGAGGTAGCAGAAGAAGAAACTGAAGTTGCTCAGGACAGCACAGCTGTTGCCAGCGAAACTACACAGGAAGACGACGATCTTGAGAGTTTGTTAGGAGAAGATACCGAAGCAGATGTAAGTGACGATCCTGAAGTAAACAATCCGTTGTTATCCAAAATCCAGTTTGGAGCACCAGGATCACCTATTATCGCTTCTGTTGAAAACAAAGATGTTGAAACAGTAAAAGAATATCTGAACAACCCGCAAGTTCGCCAGTTATTACCTGCAGAGTTGCGTTACACAAAATTTGTCTGGGGTTTACCAACAGCAAGAACAGTAACCATTGAAGGGGAAGAGGAAAATATAGAATTTGTAGACCTATACGCCTTAGTAGGAAATCGTGAAAACGAAGCACCTCTAAGTGGTGGTGTGGTTACCGATGCAGTACAAACTTACGACCAAGTAGGTAGAGTAGCAGTAAGTATGCAAATGAATGGTACAGGAGCCAAGAAATGGGAAGAAATGACAGGGGAAGCCTTTACCAACAAAAGCCAGATTGCTATTGTACTGGACGATGTAGTATACTCTGCTCCAGGTGTAACTTCTGGGCCTATTGCCGGAGGGCGTAGCGAAATTACCGGAGACTTTACCATTGCCGAAGGTCAGGATTTAGCAAACGTATTACGTGCGGGTAAACTTCCTGCCTCTGCCGATATTATCCAGGCAGAAGTTGTAGGACCAACCTTGGGGCAAGAAGCCATTGATAGTGGTATGATCTCTTTTGGAATTGCATTGCTGTTTGTATTGCTTTGGATGATTTTTTACTACGGAAAAGCAGGAGCTTTTGCCGATGTTGCCTTGGTAGTGAACATCTTGTTTATCTTCGGAATCCTGGCGGGACTTGGAGCTGTGTTAACGCTTCCTGGTATTGCAGGTATTGTATTAACCATAGGTATTTCGGTAGATGCGAACGTACTTATTTTTGAAAGGATACGGGAAGAGCTCGCCAAAGGGAAAGCACAGCGGGATGCCATTAACGATGGTTTCAGAAACGCATTGTCTTCCATCTTAGATGCGAACATCACAACCGGACTTACGGGTCTTATTTTATTAGTGTTTGGAACCGGACCCATCCAGGGATTTGCAACTACCTTATTAATTGGTATTGTAACGTCCTTGTTTACTGCAATCTTTATTACAAGACTGTTTATAGACCGTTACACGAAAAACGGAAAGCCATTACCGTGTTCTACGGCTATGACCAAAAACCTGTTCAAGAATGTGGACATCAAGTTTATTGCAAAACGTAAGGTTGCTTATGTGATTTCCGGGATTTTAATCCTTATAAGTTTAGGGTCTTTATTCTCCATTGGACTTAACCAGGGGGTAGATTTTGTGGGAGGACGTACCTATACCGTTCGTTTTGATAAAGATGTAAACCCTACCGAAGTACAAAACGACTTAATTGCCGTGTTTGAAAGTGCTGAAGCAAAAACATACGGATCGGATAACCAGTTGAAAATTACAACAAAATACAAAGTAGACGAAACCAGTGCCGAAATTGATAACGAAGTAGAAGCTATGTTATTTGGAGCTCTACAACCTAACCTTCCGTCTGCGATGACGTTGGAGCAGTTTAAGGCAGATGACGATAACAAGGTCGCAGGACGTATGGAGTACTACAAAGTAAGCCCAACCATTGCCGATGATATTAAAAAATCGTCTTTCTGGGCAGTTTTAGGTTCGCTTGTAGTAGTGTTCCTGTACATTTTATTACGATTTAGAAGATGGCAGTTTAGTTTAGGAGCCGTAGCGGCGGTATTCCACGATGTATTGATCGTATTGGGTATCTTCTCGCTAACGCACCAGTTTATGCCGTTTAGTATGGAAATTGACCAGAGTTTTATCGCTGCAATCTTAACAGTAATTGGGTACTCGCTGAATGATACGGTGGTAGTATTTGACCGTATTCGAGAGTTCTTTAACGAGCACTCCGGTTGGAAGATGAACCGTATTATTAACAGTGCCTTGAACAGTACCTTAAGTCGTACGTTAAACACCTCTATCACAACCTTGATCGTGTTGTTATGTATCTTCTTTATTGGAGCCGAATCTATCCGCGGACTGATCTTCGCATTGATCGTGGGTGTGTTAGTAGGTACCTACTCTTCATTGTTTATCGCAACCCCAGTGTTCTTTGACACCGTGAAGAAAAGAGGAATCGATTTAACTGAAAAGAAAGAAGAGGAAGATGAAGCATTAACTGCTTAGTTTTCTTTTTAATCTGCCTGAAGGAAGTTCCTCGGGCAGTAATATGCTATTGAAAAGCCCGTTCTTAATTTGAGAACGGGCTTTTTTTATATATGCTTTACCTTTAATGTTACTTGGGCAAATGCAAGATCGTCACTTCGAGTATTTTTTTATTGAGTTGTGAGGCGAAATAGAAAAAATGGATCGAGAAGTAATTAGAAGTGCCTCGGCCTCTCGATACCAATTTTGTTTCTCCCTAGCCGGTCGAAACAAAATTCACTCGAGGTGACGCCTAATTTTTAAGATGGTAAATTTAAGCTCGCGTCACTTCGAGTGAATTTTATAATTGGCGCTAAAGACAATTATAAAATTAGTATCGAGAAGCAATCTATCTTTTAAAATTCTTCTTAGACAAATTCGGTAATGCTTCAAAATCTCCGTCAATCAATGCTTTTTTCTTTGCTCTTGACCATTTCTTGATTTTTTTCTCCCATTCAAGAGCAATACGGATATCGCTAAATTCAGCATAAAAAGATAATTTTAAAGGCCTTCTAGTATAGGTATAACATTCTTTATAATATCCAGATTGGTGTTGCTCCCATCTTTTTGCAAGGTTTGAAGTTATACCCGTATAGTATGAATTATCTG
The DNA here is from genome assembly GCA_002707745.1 of Flavobacteriaceae bacterium. Lineage (GTDB taxonomy): Bacteria > Bacteroidota > Bacteroidia > Flavobacteriales > Flavobacteriaceae > Marinirhabdus. Next base: position 6,055 of record PANU01000105.1, on the reverse strand, counting down.
AACAAGTTAAAATGTAGACAAACGAAACTTTCATTAGTACAAGATAACTAAGTTTCATCATTTTGAGTGAATTCATCAAATCACTCCAAAATCATTTGATGAATTTGTATCGAGAAGTAATTAAAGGCGCATCGGCCTCTCGATACAATTTTACCTTCTCCTACCGTCGAGGTTAAAACCACTCGAGGTGACGCATATTTTAACTTTCAATATTACTTAGGCAAATGCAACATCGTCACTTCGAGTATTTTTTTATTGAGTTATGAGGCGAAATAGAAAAATGTATCGAGAAGTAATTAAAGGCGCATCGGCCTCTCGATACAAATTTTGTTTCTCCCTAGCCGGTCGAAACAAAATTCACTCAAGGTGACGCATATTTTTTTAAGATGATAAATTTAAGTTCGCGTCACTTCGAGTGAATTTTATAATTGGCGCTAAAGACAATTATAAAATTAGTATCGAGAAGCAAATACTTGGAAAAATTGAAAACTTAATCCCTCTCCCACTCCAAAACATCGCCAGCCTCCAGACCCCACTGGTCGCTTAATCCGGCATTTACTTCCAGTACATACCTTGCAGGAGCTTCAGAAGGTAAAGAGGTTTGATCCAGCGGTTGTGCATTTTTCTGGATACTCACCACTTTGTTGCGGGAGTTGAGGTAAATAATATCCAGTCCAAACTCGGTGTTTTTCATATAAAAACTACGGCGTTGCTCGTTGGGAAAGATAAAGAGCATCCCGTGGTTGGATTGCATGCTTTTTCGGTACATTAATCCCGTTTGTGTTTCGTAGTCACCTTCGGCAATTTCCAGGTCCAGCGTGGCAATAATGCTATCGGTTTCTGCTTTCTTGAGTTTGCCTTCAGCTTCTTTAGTAAAAGAAATTTCTTTTGTTAAAACTTTGGTGTTTTCTTTAGCTGTTTCCTTACAGCTTTCAGTAGAAAGTATGAGAGCGGTACACGCAAGTAAAAAGAGTAATTTTTTCATGGTACAATAATTTTAACCAACACTACTGTCTTCGGTATACACCGTTTTTTTAGATCGCCACAAAATATAAAATCCGGCAAGTATAAATGGAATACTTAGTAGTTGCCCTGTATTTAGGAAAAGCTCTGCACGTTCTTCTACCTGTGCAATTTTGTAGAATTCTACCACAAAGCGGGTCATAAACAACAGGATTAAAAACCATCCAAAAATATATCCCACATACTTTTTATTGGGTGTTTTCCAGTAAATAAACCAACAAGCCAGGAACGTAATAACATATCCCAGTGCTTCATATAGTTGTGTAGGATGACGGTAGGGTACTGTGGCTAAAATTTCAGCAAACTGCGGGTTATTTGCAATGGCATCATACGCTTGGTTTACATTTTTAATACCTGTTTCTTTAACCGCATCACTAGGATATATATCGTGACGGAGCATCTTAATCCCTAACGGATAGTCGCCAGAAGGCTTCCCAACAATTTCAGAGTTCATAAAATTTCCCAGTCGTATAAACGCACCGCCAATGGCAACGGTAATAACCACACGGTCAAAAATCCAAAGTGCGGGTTTTTTCAGGATTTTTCGATTGTACATAACAAGTGCAATCACTATGGCAATAGCTGCCCCATGGCTGGCGAGCCCTCGAAAGCCTGTAAATTCAAATTCGGGAACTGTTTTAAAGGGTAGTATTACAGAGAGGGGGTCGTTCCAGATGAGTTCGGTTTCATAAAAAATTACATGGCCTAATCGCGCTCCAATTAAAATGGCTAACACCATATAGATAAACAGGCTGTCCAGTTTTTCCATAGAAACGTTATCTTTTTTATAAAAACGTTTCATAATAAACCACCCCAATACAAACGCAATAACGTAGGTAAGGCTGTAATAGCGAATCATAAAAAAACCCAGGTCTAATCCTTCACTTGGGTTCCAGACACTTAAAAATTGAAGCATAGTATAAATTTATGAGCGTAAAGATAGCAAAATAGAAAGCGGTAAAAAGAGGCTTGTGGCTATTTTTCTTTGGAAACCGGAGGTACGGGATCATAGCCCGAACCGCCCCAAGGGTTGCAACTGCCAATACGCTTTATTGTAAGCCACCCGCCTTTAAAAAGTCCGTGCTTTTGTAATGCCTCTACGCCGTAATGTGAGCAGGTAGGTTGGTATCGACAGGTGGAAGGGAAAATAGGTGATATAGCCCGTTGGTACACACGAATTAAAAAAATAAAAGGGTATGTGAGTATTTTTTTCATCTCAACGCCACTCCACCCTTGAGGGGTAGGGGTGTTTTTGGATTTTATCTTTTTTTGATAGTTGTAATTTATACAAGGGAATAGGTTGTCCCGTCTTTTCCGTCCTTTAACTGTATCCCAACTTCCTGTAATTCGTCTCTAATTTTATCGCTTGTTGCAAAATCCTTATTGGCACGTGCCTGATTGCGGAGCTCAATTAATAAGCTTATGGCACCATCCAGTTTTTCTACAGATTTGTCTCCTGAGGCAGTAGTGTCTTCCAGTCCAAGTACATCAAAAAGAAATGCTTTCATGGTTGCTGAAAGTTCCTCCAGATCTTCCCGTGTAATGGTTGCATTTCCATCTTTTAAGGCATTAATAAACTTGGTAGCTTCAAAGAGTTGGGCAATTAGAATAGGGCTGTTAAAATCGTCGTTCATTGCATCATAACAGGACTGTTTCCATTCTGAAATGGAGCTACTACTTTTTGCTGAAGGTTCAATAGAAGATAAGCTATGGTAGGCGTCAAATAGTCTGTTAAATCCTTTTTCTGAAGCTTCCAGGGCTTCGTTTGAAAAGTCCAGAATGCTTCGGTAATGAGCCTGATACATAAAAAACTTAGCAACTGAAGGTGTAAAAGTCCTTCCTAAGGCATTGTTTTTGCCGGAAAACAATTCGCCTGGGAGGATATTGTTTCCTGTGGACTTAGACATTTTTTTTCCGTTCAGCGTTAGCATATTTGCATGCATCCAGTAGTTAACGGGGCTTTTATGGTTGCAGGCTTCGGCTTGTGCAATTTCACATTCATGGTGTGGAAACTTTAAGTCCATTCCGCCCCCGTGAATATCGAAATTTTCACCTAAGTATTTAGTGCTCATGGCAGTACATTCCAGGTGCCATCCCGGAAAACCTTCGCTCCATGGAGATGGCCAGCGCATAATATGTTGGGGCTCGGCTTTTTTCCAGAGTGCAAAATCCTGCGGATTCTTCTTTTCGCTCTGGGCAGCTAACTCACGGGTGTTGGTGATCATATCTTCCAGCTTTCGGCCGCTTAATTTTCCGTAGGCGTGGTCTTCGTTAAATTTTATCACATCAAAATAAACAGATCCATTTTTCTCGTAGCCGTATCCTTCAGTAATTAAATTTTCAACAATTGCAATTTGCTCGTAGATGTGTCCGGTTGCAGTTGGCTCAATGCTGGGGGGCAATGCATTAAATTTTGCCATCGTTTCGTGAAAATCGACCGTATATTTTTGCACCACTTCCATAGGCTCCAGTTGCTCTATGCGTGCTTTTTTCAGGATAGGGTCGTCACCGCTTTCACCATCGTTTTCCAGGTGGCCGGCATCGGTAATATTACGCACATAGCGTACTTTAAACCCCAGATGTTTCAGGTATCTAAAGACCAGGTCGAACGATAAAAATGTACGGCAATTCCCCATATGTACATTGCTGTAAACCGTCGGGCCACAAACATACATTCCCACAGCACCTTCGTGAATGGGGTTAAAAGGTTCTTTTTCCTTTGTAAGAGAATTGTAAATCTTTATAGCTTGGTCTTTGTAAAGGCTCATTAATATTGACTTGTTATTTTTTAACTATTGACAACCGACAACCGACAACCGAATCAGACTCCTGTAAAATCGGTGTGTAGTTGAATGTAATCCAGGAAATCCCGCCTTGTTTCGGCCTGTTTAAATTTTCCGCCGTATTCACTTGTAACGGTGCTGCTATCTATATCGCGAATTCCCCTTGAGTTTACACATAAATGTTTTGCGTCTATTACGCAGGCTACATCATCGGTGTTTAATACGGTTTGTAGTTCTTTTACTATTTGCATGGTAAGGCGTTCCTGTACTTGTGGTCGCTTCGCATAATAGTCTACTATACGGTTCATTTTTGAAAGTCCTACCACAGTACCGTTAGAGATATATGCAATGTGGGCTTTTCCCACAATGGGCAATAAATGGTGCTCACAAGTAGAGTAGAGGGTGATGTTTTTTTCAACCAACATCTCTCCGTATTTGTATTTGTTTTCGAAAGTAGATGCTTTGGGTTTTCTTTCTGGGTGTAATCCGCCAAAAATTTCCTGTACAAACATTTTTGCCACTCTGTTAGGGGTGCCTTTTAAGCTGTCATCGGTTAAATCCAGTCCCAAGGTTTGCATAATATTATGCACATCTTTTTTAATACTGGCTATCTTTTCTATGTCGCTTAGGTCAAAGGCATCATTTCGTATAGGTGTTTCTGTAGTGGCACCTATGTGGTCATCACCAAGACTATCAATGTCTAAAAGCTTTTTCTTCAAATCCATATATACTTTTGTTGCGTATTTATAATACGGAGGGCAAAGATACGTATTTCAATAATGGAGTTAAAAATTTGTGGCACAGTATTTCTGTCCAGTTTTTGCCAATATCCTGTTTTTGTTTCATAAAATTTTCTTAATTTTCGCCGATTATAATATTGCCTTATGAAAAAGTATTACCCCACAACAATTATTAGTACGCTCTGTTTCGTGTTATTTGCATCGTTTGCCTCCTTAGCGCAGGGTCCTGGCTCCCTCTTTGTAGATGCCGGTCCAGACCAGACAGCTACCTGTGCAAATCCTTGTGTAGATATCACTGCCACCTTTTTAGAGACCTTTGATACTTCTGGACAAAACTATAGTGTAGATGCTATCCCGTATACGCCACCATTTGCTTTTGATGGATTGGCAAATTCTATTAATATTGCGACCGATGATGTATGGTCCCCAGTAGATACCCTCCCTTTCGAGTTTTGCTTTTTTGGAAATTTAGAACAAGACTTTCAAGTTGGTTCTAATGGAGTAATTCGTTTTGATGTTGATCCGGGAGATTTGAGCAATGGTTGGAATTTTGATGAAGATCTTCCAAATAATACAAATCCTACGTTGGGTGAGGCAAATGTGTTTACGCCTGTTCATGATATTCACCCTGGAATCAACCCTGGTAATGAAATTGGATATGAGGTTTTAGGAACATTTCCCAACCGAGTGTTAGTGGTTTCCTACTTTGATGTAGCCATGTTCTCGGGTTCGTGTAATTCACTATTGGCGACTCACATGGCAGTTTTTTATGAATTTTCTAATGTAATTGAAATATATATACAAGACAAGCCTTCTTGCCCTTCCTGGAACGATGGAAATGCTGCTGTAGGAATCCAAAATAATGCAGGGGACCTAGCCTATGTTCCTCCGGGAAGAAATACGAGTGATTCTCCATGGACCACAAACGACGAGGCCTGGAGTTTTTCTCCTGTTGGCCCCCCAACCTATGTTTTTGAATGGTTAGACGATACTGGAGCGGTAATTGGAACAACGCCTACTTTAAATGTATGTACTACACAGCCTGTGGAAACTTTTACCGCAAGGGTAACCTATACCAATACGTGTAACGGTGATATAGTTATTCTGGAAGATACTGTAGATGTATTCCAAAACGCTTCGTTTACCATCGATTTAGGGCCAGATATTGAAACGTGTGATCCGTTGGACATTGTTTTGGATGCTAACCCAAGCCAGTTGGGATTGTCTTATGAGTGGTTTTACAACGCTGTCTCACAAGGGCCATCAACCATAGACGATAATACTTTTACAGTTACTTTTCCTAATTCTGGGACGTATTCAGTTGAAGTTTTTGATCCAGCAGATCCTACGTGCGTAATTACAGATGTTGTAGAAGTTACGTATTTGGACCAGCCTGTAATTGCCAATCCAGCCGAAGATCTTTTTCAGTGTGATGATGGTGTAAATACAGGTGTTTTCGATTTAACCGTAAATAATCCTGTAATATTAGGAGGACAAAACCCGGGAGAC
>PANU01000104.1 GCA_002707745.1 Flavobacteriaceae bacterium | reverse complement strand
GGATCCAGCGTTACGAGCTGGCTAAATTTATTTTCCCTGATCTTTATAAAAACCTGATTGGGCAATAAAATGCGCACATAATCTGCCTGATCCTGAAACTGAGCTATTTCAAACTCGTCCAGTTCCTGTATGCCATTATTGTTGTAATCTATCCATGTGTAAATACCTTGCCCGGGATCTACCTGAGTGTACGTAAACTCCTGTTGTGGCAACACCCCGTTGTTTGCCTCCAATACTGTATTAAACCGAATCCCATCCTTTAAAATATTTTGGCTGTAGAGAATCCTGGAATTCAGGGATTTTTCGGTTTCTGATATAGTTGGGTTATTAAAAGGTTTCAGCTCCCGGTAATTTGCAAAGACCGAAAGCTGAGTGTTGGCACTATTCAGTAATTTCGATTTTAAAAAATAGGTGTTTGCTGTATTTACTTTGACCAACTCATTAAACTGAACACTATCCGTCACCCTGTGTCTGTACCCAACTTCGGCATACACTTTTGTACTGTCCCCAATCCCTATAAAAGCTTCGTATTCTGAAAAACGCTGGCTTACCAGGCTTAAACTGTCGGTAGAAATCTGGTTTACCTGATTGTCTTCAGTACTAATTTTTCCACCTACCCATGCGTTCTTAAAGCCATAAACCGAAGTGTGATGCAAGCGGTAAAATTTAGACTGCAGGCTGTCACTTTCACTGTTTAAGATGCTTCCGTTTGTAAAGGTTCTCAGTTTGCTGAAATTTAAATTTCCATTTACCACGTGGCGCGTTCCCGTGAAATTTTCAGAAAAATCCAGATTTTGAAAGGTGTATTGCGCACTTCCTAATGTTGGGGAGTTTAGTTCAAAACCACCAATTAGGAAGCGTTGGTTGCCTTCGGGGTCAATAAGATTCCAGTCGCGGTTAAACTCAATATTGTACAGCCGTTCTATCGTTCTGAAATCTTTATTGATGTAATCCAACGATCCAATAGCGTCTACCTGTAACGTATCGGCTGAGGTAAAAATAGTTTGTCGGGCATCCAGTCTCCCTGCAAAGCCATCATTGTTTTTGTCATCCAGGTCAGAAAAAAGATTAAGATCGTTCTGGCTTCCGGCAACTTCAAAATTTAAAGTGGTTTTTTGAGTGGGGCGGTAACTTCCGTTTAGCCCTCCAACCTGCAATTTTGTGGGTGCGTTTAACTGAATGATGGGCTCATAATTTCCCTGTGACACCCCGTTAATTGGCGGTACATATTCAAAAATTCGACTTATGGCACTCTGGTCGCTAATATTATAATTTCCCAAATTATCCCCTACCAAGGAAAACCGAACGCTAAACAAATTGTCTTCGGGATCGTTAGAGAATACAAATATTTCGTCGCCGTTGGGTGCAGTTTCTTTTCGGTATAAAATTTTGTTTTCTGAAAACGTATCTTCTACTGCCGAAGGGGCTACCATTTCATCTCTGTCGTCTCCCGCAGCTTGTAAAATAGCAACCTGCTCTTCGGATAAATTTTGTTGTAATGGCTGATTTTTAGCGTCGTTTTCAGAATATACGTAGACGCCTAAGTCTAGTTTTTCACTGGTATAATTGCCGCCACCATAGCCTATAAAACGGGTGTAGTTTCTGTCGGTAAACTGATACTCTACTGTAATACGCATGTTTGCTGTAATAGGATAGGTAGAATTAAATTTTAACTCTCCTGCATTGTAATCTATTATATAATCGGCATTCTCACCACGTTGTAATAGTAAACCATTTACATACACCCGCTCACTTCCCGATACTATTAATATAAAGAGTTCTCCGTTGGGACCAACAAGTTTATAGGGTCCCTGATTTCCTTCCTGTCCTGTAAACTGGCTTCGCTGAAAAACGCCCCGAACCAATGCGCCCGCTGCAAAAGCATTGGTTTGCGCTTCGTCATTATGTTTAAAAGTACCACCCAGGGAAATACCCTGCACTTTTTTTGTAAAGCGTCCAAAATAGCTGTTGTTGTTTACCAGGTCTACATCTCCAGCCCGTATGTTCCAGTTGTCGCTGTAGAGCTCAATAAAAATCTGATCAAACTCGTCCAGACTTTGCGAATATCCTCCTTGCTGTGTCGGGATGTTGGCATCTTGTATAGAAGCCCTGATAGCAACGTTGTCGTTTAATTTTCCTGTAATCTGTAAATCCAGTTCGCTGCTCACCACAGCGTTTTGGTTGTTTCCAACAGTAACGCCTCGTGAGATACTTCCCACGGTATTAAGGCCGTCAAAGGGTTTAAAAGTTCGTTTGTCATTCCCCTGTTCCAGGGAATAGAGTCTGTCTAAAGCGCCTGTATTTTCAATTATTAGTTTGGGGTCGAACGTAAAGTAATCCCGGGTTAAAAATTTAGGATAATTTAAATAATGAATGGTAATAGAGTCACTTTCTCTGGCCTTTTCAGAAAGAAACAGCGTGCCTGTTTTAAAGTCTACAGCATATGCTGTACTGTCTATTTTTTTTCCTGAAGCATCAAAAACAGTAAACAATCGCGGATTAATACTTACCGAGTCTACCTGAATCGTATCCCGTGCTGCTACTTTTTTATTTCGGTAGTTGGTAGTTGTTTCTTGCGCCACCCCAATAGTGACGGTACAAAAACATAGAAAAAGAAACAAATACTTCATAAGCCTACAAACGTAACGCTGAAACTTTAATTTTGTTGATTGTTTCTTGAAAACCTTTCAGCAAAGTAGTGTGGTAAAAATACAATACTATTTAATTTAGCTCCTTCATTCTTTATGTGCCCCAGCCCGACGGGATGCGAGAGGTACTTTTTAAAATACTAATAATCTCCGGGAGAGTGCTTCCTAAGATAAAAACAGATACATGAAAATAATCTCATACAACGTAAACGGTATCCGAGCTGCGATGCGCAAAGGATTTCTGGATTGGTTACAAAATGCCAATCCGGATGTAATTTGTATTCAGGAAATAAAAGCCAATATAGATCAGGTTGAAGTGGCCGAAATTGAAGCCGCAGGCTACCCGTTTCATTATTGGTTCAGCGCGCAGAAAAAAGGCTACAGCGGGGTGGCAATTTTCTGTAAAACCCAACCCAATCACGTGGAATACGGTACGGGCATAGAAAGCATGGATGCGGAAGGCAGGAACATTCGTGTAGATTTTGACAATGTTTCGGTGATGAGCCTGTATGTACCCAGCGGTACCAATATAGCCCGCTTGCAGCATAAGCTGGAGTATATGGTGCTATTTCAGGAATACATTAATAACCTGAAAAAGGAAATTCCAAATCTTGTGATTTGTGGCGACTATAATATTTGTCATAAGGCTATAGACATACACGATCCCGTTCGCAATAAAAATGTGTCAGGATTTTTGCCTGTAGAGCGGGAATGGATAGGTAATTTTATAGAAAGTGGCTTTATTGATAGTTTTCGGTATTTTAATACAGAACCAGATAATTACACCTGGTGGAGTTACCGGGCCAATGCCCGCGCTAATAACAAAGGCTGGCGTATAGATTATAATATGGTAGCACAACCCCTACAAGAAAACTTAACAAGAGCCGTTATATTACCCAATGCACACCACAGTGACCATTGTCCGTTATTGGTGGAGCTTGAATTTTAATAAAAGTGAGCTTATAGGAAAATTTATTTCCCAAAAATAATAAGGCTTCCTTCCTTCAAAAGGATGTGAAAATTCAGCTTTGCTGAATAGGGATGGTTGGTTAGACCAAACCTTCAAAAAATATAAAACCCAGAAAAAAAATGAAAAACCTACTTATTTTATTTACAATCACAGCAGTATTGTCCAGCTGTGTCTCCTCACAAGTTTACGAAGACCTAAAAGACAAAAACAAATCGCTACGTGCCGAAAACGAAAGTTTAATGGCACGATTAGATGGAACCAGCAATTCCAATACCGATGCTTATAGTGTGGCAAACCTTCAAAAAGAAGTGGCTAATCTCACTACTGAAAAAACCCGACTGGCGATGGAACTTGCAGCTGCCAAGGTGAATATGGCAACATTGCAGGCTTCTTACGATGCATTAGAAGCCAATAGCTCTGAAGCCTTAACAGAAAATCTGGAACGCAACCGAAAACTTTTAAAACAATTAGAAGCAAAAGAAAAAGCCTTGGCCGAAGAAGAAGCCCGTTTGCGAACACTCGAGAAAAAACTAAAAGATCGTTCACAGCGTGTAGAAGAACTGGAGGGAATTATTGCAGCAAAAGATGCTAAAATGCGTGCCTTAAAAGATGCGATTTCCGCGGCTCTTACCAATTTTGAAGGGAACGGTCTCACTGTTGAACAACGCGATGGAAAAGTATATGTGTCTATGGAAAATAAATTGCTTTTTGACAGTGGGAGCTGGGCGGTAAACAGTCGTGGAAGGCAGGCCGTAGAGCAGTTGGGAGCCGTATTGGCGAAAAACACAGAGATTGCCGTGCTTATTGAAGGCCATACAGACAATGTGCCGTATGGCGGCAACGGCAACATAACCAATAACTGGGACCTTTCTACCAAACGCGCCACAGCTATTGTGGAAATTCTTACTGAAAATTCTAGCATCCCTAAAGATAATCTAACCGCCGCCGGAAGAGGGGAGTTTGCTCCTGTCGCCCCAAATACTTCAGCAGCAGGAAAAGCCAAAAACCGAAGAATTGAAATAATCTTAACCCCAAAACTGGACGAAATAAATAAATTGCTGAATGAGATGTGATGGAACTTATTGGGTTAAATCTTTAAAATAAAGGTAAACTGTCACACTGAGCTTGTCGAAGTGCATACGAATTTGTCTTCGATAAGTTCAGACTGACAAATGATTTTATTAATGTTAATAAAAGAGGGTGCCAGCAGTCTGCAATACATAATAAATAAATACATCCGCATATGGAGCCCTTCGATGGACTCAGGATAAACCAAGGTCGAACTATGAAATATACCAACCTCCCCAACACCAACCTTAACGTAAGCAAGATTTGCTTGGGTACGATGACTTTCGGAAATCAGAATACCGAAGAAGAGGCGCGCCAGCAACTGGATTATGCTTTGGATAAAGGGGTCAATTTTATAGATACTGCCGAAATGTACGCCGTTCCTGCAGATCCAAACACACAAGGGCTAACCGAAAAATATATAGGTTCTTGGCTCTCAAAGTCAGGGAAACGGGACAGTATAGTGCTGGCATCTAAAGTAACGGGGCCTTCCCGTGGCATGAAGCACATCAGGGAAGCGTTAGATTTCAATAAAAAATCTCTTGAAGATGCTTTGCATAAAAGCTTAGCGCGTTTGCAAACCGATTATTTGGACGTATACCAGTTACATTGGCCAGAACGTGCAGTAAATGTATTTGGGGTTCGGGAATATAAGCATACTGAAAATGAACTGTGGAATGACAATCTTGCTGAAATTTTAGAACGGTTGGAAACGTTTGTAAAAGAAGGTAAAGTGCGTCACATAGGGTTGAGTAATGAGACTCCCTTTGGTGTTATGCGGTATATGGAAGCTTTCAGAAAAGGTTCGAAAAAAATGGTTTCGGTGCAAAATGCATACAATTTATTACAGCGCAGAGACGAAGTAGGGTTAACCGAAGTTTTGCAAATGGAAAACATAGGCTATTTGCCCTACTCTCCATTGGCTTTTGGGATGCTCACGGGTAAATATTTATACGGAAAAAAGCCGGTAAATGCCAGGATAACACGGTATCCAAATTATTCAAGATACAGCGCGCCAAACTCCATGAAAGCAACAGAAGCCTATCAGTTAATTGCTCAAAAACACGGATTGAGCCTTACAGAGTTAGCCCTGGCATTTGTAAACCAACAACCGTTTGTAACTTCAACAATTATTGGCGCTACCAGTTTAAAACAACTTTCAGAGAATATAGGGAGTATTGAAGTGACGCTTTCCGAAGAGATTTTAGAAGAAATTCAAAAAGTTCACGAGCAAATACCCAATCCGGCACCGTGATTTTTAGCAGGCAATGACAGGTTGCAGTGATTCGGTATGCAGTAATCCGTAATTTACCAACTACCTACTTACTTGGTTTCAGAATAAATGCAGCTGGAAAATTTTCTTTTATTTCAAGTAAAGCTCTGTCTGCTTCCAGCCGTGAGGCAAAATCGCCTACCCATATTTTGTAATTGGGAGTTTCATATTCCAGTGAGGCAGGCCATGCATTATAATTGGCTTTATACTTGCTAAGAACCGAATTTGCTTTATTTAACTCTCCATAATATAATTGTATGGTAAAGCCTTCCCCAAGTTTGTTATCCTTCTCCAGTTCTTTTTTTAGGTTTAGGAGTTCTGGAATTTTGGAATCTTGATGTACAGTTACCGTAGCTTGTTGTGCAACTAAAATTTCAGAAGATACCAGCAGTAAAATACTGAATATGAATAAATTGAGTATGTGAGACTTTTTCATAGGTGTGTTTTAAGAATACAAAGGTAAAACCTAATAACCATTTTGCGTCCAGTTTTATTATTTAGAATTAGTATAAATTACGTCTTAACAGTTTATTTGGATTTAGAAAATAAATTGAAACACGTACTTTTGCGCAGTTATTTATGGCACATTATAGCGCATTAGCTATCGTAGTATTAATAACTATTTATGTGCCAAACTATTGCCAATAATTAACCATTAGTATGCAAAAGGTGAAGTTTACAAATCTACCCTCAATAGTATCTCTCTTACTGTTGGCAGTCCTGCTAACGTTTTCAACCCAAATGCTGGCACAAGCAGATTCGACTGCTGTTGTGGCAGAACAAGCTGCGCCAGAAACTCCTGCAGCAGAAGGTGTGGGTGATGTTGAAGCTGGAGAAGCATTGTTTAAATCGAATTGTGCAGCTTGTCACAAGTTGTATAAAAAGTCTACAGGTCCTGCTTTGTTTCAGGTATCTCAAAAATACGATCGTGAGTGGTTGTATAAGTGGATTAAAAACAGCCAGGAGTTAATTGCTTCAGGAGATGCACAGGCCATTAAGATTTTTGAAGAAAATAATAAGTCTGTAATGACAGCCTTCCCTGGGTTGAGCAATACAGATATAGACAATATTTTAGCGTATACCGATACTGAAAAAGCTACCCCACCCCCGTCAACTGAGGTTGCTGGTGGAGCTGCAAGTAGTAGTGGTGGTGTTTCTAATAACATTATCCTGGGTGCTTTAGCCCTGGTGTTTTTGTTATTAATTATAATGTTGGTTCTGGTAAACAACACATTAAAGAAAATTGCCGCAGCCAATGGGGTGGTGTATGAAGAAAAACAAAAGCGCGCACCGCTTTGGAAAGTATTTGTTGAAAATCAGTTCCTGGTGTTGGTAACTGCGATCTTTTTATTATTGTCGGCTGGGTATTTTATGTACGGCTACTTTATGCAGGTAGGTGTAGACCAGGGCTACGCACCGGTACAGCCTATTCATTACTCACACAGAATTCACGCTGGCGATAACCAGATAGACTGTAAGTACTGTCACTCTTCGGCGAGAAAGAGTAAAACTTCAGGTATTCCTTCTTTAAATGTATGTATGAATTGTCACAAAAACATATCAGAGGTTTCAGACGATACTTACGCAATGGGACAGGAAGAGTATGGAGTAGATTACAACAAAGAAATTCAGAAGTTATATAAAGCAGTAGGCTGGGATGCGGCTAACCAGCAATACACCGGTGAAACGGAGCCTGTAAAGTGGGTGCGTATTCATAACCTGCCAGATTTTGCTTATTTTAATCACTCGCAGCACGTTACTGTAGCGGGTATTGAATGTCAAAAATGTCATGGACCGGTAGAAGAAATGGAAATTATGGAGCAGTTCTCACCACTCACTATGGGATGGTGTATTAATTGTCACCGGGAGACCAATGTAAATGTAGCTGGAAACGAATATTATAAAGAAATCCACGAACAACTTTCAAAAAAGTATGGTGTAGACCAGTTAACGGCTGCACAAATGGGTGGATTGGAATGTGGTAAGTGCCACTATTAATTATTGAAATTTTAAACTGAATATCCAGATAGTATTCACCTGGATTCCCCCTTCAAAGGGGGTTAGGGGGATGTTTTTTAGAATATTAAATTTGTACTAAATGTCAAATAACAAGAAATACTGGAAAAGTGTTGAAGAGCTAGACGAAAACAGCTCGATTGTTGAAACGTTGAAACAGAACGAATTTGTAGCGCCTATTCCTACAGATGACTTTTTGGGAGACAAGGAAACCTTAGAGGCTTCTTCAACAACACGTCGCGATTTCTTAAAATACGTAGGATTTTCTACTGCCGCTGCTTCTTTGGCAGCTTGTGAAGGTCCAGTGATTAAGTCTATCCCATACGTTGTAGCTCCGGACGAGATTGTTCCTGGAGTAGCAAATTATTACGCTACCACCATGGCAGACGGGTTCGATTTTGCCAATGTACTGGTAAAAACCCGCGAAGGGCGCCCTATTAAAATAGAAAGAAACGATCTTGCAAAACATGGCGGAAGTGTAAATGCGCGTGTCCATGCTTCGGTATTGTCTATGTACGATAAAAACCGTGTGCAAAATCCAATGATTGGTGGAGCAGATGTTACCTGGAGTGATTTTGACAAAGCCGTAGCGCAGAAGATGAATGAAATGAATGGTAAAGAAGTTGTGTTGTTAACACAAACATTTGCCAGCCCGTCTACTTCAAAATTAATTAAAGAATTTACAGCAAGATATGCTAACGTACGCCACGTAATATACGATGCGGTGTCTTCTTCGGAAGCGTTAGATGCTTTTCAGAATAAATTTGGAACAAGAGCCTTAGCCGATTACGATTTTAGTAAGGCAGAAGTGATTGTTTCTGTTGGTGCCGATTTTATTGGTGACTGGCAAGGTGGAGGATACGAAGCAGGGTATGCAAAAGGTCGTATTCCGAAGAACGGAAAAATGAGCAAGCACTATCAGTTTGAAGCTAATATGAGCCTGGCTGGTGCCAATGCAGATGTTCGTGTTCCTGTAACACCTACACAACAGTTGCAAGTGTTGAAAGCCTTAACCGGTGGAAGCGCATCAGGCTTGCCGGAAAATGTAGCTGCAGCCGTTTCAAAAGCGAAAGCCCATTTGCAAAAAGCAGGGGGTAAAGGTGTACTAATTACGAACCTTCCAGATGTACAGGCGCAAGCCATGGTGTTGAATTACAACGCAGGGGGTCAGGTAATGGATACTACAAAACCTAAAATGACGGCTATGGGGAACACCCAGGAAGTGATGAAGGTAATGAACGGTGTTGTTTCAGGAAGCATAAAAGGATTAATTACTGTAGGAGTAGATCCGGTGTATTCTTTCCCACATAAAGATTTTGCAGAAGCTTATAAAAATCTTGATATGTCCCTGGCATTTGCAATGAAGCCAGATGCCACTGCAGTTGTTGCACAAATGGTAGCAGCTACACCTCATTATTTGGAATCCTGGGGTGATGTACAGTTAAAGAAAGGTACCTTCAGTATCATGCAGCCTACTATTAAACCTTTGTTTAATACACGCCAGTTTCAGGAATGTTTATTGAAATGGACGGGGCAAGGCGAAACAAAGTACTACGATTACTTAAAAGAATTTATGCAAGGGTCGGTGTTAGGAACAAGTTCCTGGAACCAGGCTGTGCACGATGGAGTAGTAGAGAGCACTGCTGAAGTAACTACAGATGCAGATACTACAAACAGCAATAGTTTACAATTAGATTCATCTACCTCTAATGGAGCATTATCCAGTGCTGCTCAAAATGGTGGAATGGAACTGGTTTTATATACAAAGACAGGACTTGGTAGCGGTAACCAGGCAAATAACCCTTGGTTACAGGAGTTGCCAGATCCAATTTCAAGAGCTTCCTGGGATAATTACGTAACCGTTTCCAAAGCCGATGCAGATGCAATGGGCTTAGAAAACTACAACGTTGCCAATGGAGGGTTAAATGGTAGTTACGTACATGTAAAGATGAACGGGGTAACTGTTGAAAATGTTCCGGTTTTAATCCAGCCAGGACAGGCAAAAGGATCTATTGGTCTTGCACTTGGATACGGGCAAAAAGAAGGAATTCAGGAAGAAATGCAAACGGGTGTAAATGCATATCCGTTATATAGCAATTTTAGTGCTGTACAAACAGGAGTGACCCTCGAAAAAGCATCAGGAGTTCACGAATTTGCGTGTGTACAGTTGCACAATACCATGATGGGGCGTGATATTATAAAAGAAACCACCCTTGAAATTTTTAATACCAAAGATGTACACTACTGGAATGCTGTTCCGGAAGTTTCTAAAGACCATCAGGAAATTCCTGTTACATCTCCAGATGCCGATCTTTGGGAAGGTTTTGACCGTTCTATTGGGCATCACTTTAACCTGTCTATAGACTTAAACGCCTGTACTGGTTGTGGAGCCTGTGTAATTGCGTGTCACGCAGAGAATAATGTTCCTGTGGTTGGTAAAGATGAAGTGCGCAAGAGCCGTGATATGCACTGGTTGCGTATTGACAGGTATTACTCTTCAGAAGAAACTTTTGAAAGTGATCTAGAGAAAAAAGAAAATATTTCAGGATTGGGAAGTTCCCTCTCTGAATATGGTGAAATGGAAAATGCATCTGCAAATCCGCAGGTAGCCTTCCAGCCCGTAATGTGCCAGCACTGTAACCACGCTCCTTGTGAGACGGTTTGTCCGGTTGCTGCTACCAGTCACGGTCGCCAGGGACAAAACCATATGGCGTATAACCGTTGTGTAGGTACCAGATACTGTGCAAACAATTGCCCTTATAAAGTGCGTCGCTTTAACTGGTTCTTATATGCTGAAAACGATGAGTTTGACTACCACATGAACAATGACCTTGGTCGTATGGTATTAAATCCGGATGTAGTTGTAAGAAGCCGTGGGGTAATGGAAAAATGTTCTATGTGTATTCAAATGACACAAAAGACTATTCTGGATGCCAAGCGTGACGGAAGACCCGTTAAAAATGGTGAATTTAAAACAGCTTGTTCTGCAGCTTGTGAAACAGGAGCAATTGCTTTTGGCGACATTAATGCTGAAAAGAGCGAGATTCACGAATTAAAAGAGAATAAACGTATGTATCACTTGTTAGAAGCCGTAGGAACAAAGCCTAATGTATTCTATCAGACAAAAGTGAGAAATACAAACGAAGCATAACTAACTAAGAAATAGATTATATAGATATGGCGTCGCATTACGAAGCACCTATTAGAAGACCCTTAGTTATAGGAGATAAAAACTACCACGATGTTACTGTGGATGTGGCTGCTCCTGTGGAAGGTAAAGCCAATAAATCCTGGTGGATAGTATTCACTATTTCCTTGATCGCATTCTTGTGGGGATTAGGTTGTATTATATACACCGTTTCAACAGGTATTGGGGTTTGGGGATTAAACCGAACCGTAAACTGGGCTTGGGATATTACCAACTTTGTTTGGTGGGTAGGTATTGGTCACGCAGGAACATTGATTTCGGCGGTACTCTTATTATTCCGTCAAAAATGGAGGATGGCAATTAACCGCTCTGCAGAGGCGATGACTATCTTCTCTGTAATCCAGGCGGGATTGTTTCCAATTATTCACATGGGGCGTCCGTGGTTGGCCTATTGGGTATTGCCTATACCTAACCAGTTTGGATCATTGTGGGTAAACTTTAACTCTCCGTTACTTTGGGATGTATTTGCAATTTCAACCTATCTTTCGGTATCGCTTGTAT
>PANU01000103.1 GCA_002707745.1 Flavobacteriaceae bacterium | reverse complement strand
TTAAAATTTCTTGTCCCGCCTCGGCATTCAAAAATTCACCTTTATTATTCAGGAGCTTTAGTGCATTCCATTGTTTTGGATTGTGGCTTGCGGTAAGGATAATTCCGCCATCGGCGTGCTCCATAGCCACTGCCATTTCTACAGTGGGCGTGGTGGATAACCCAAGATCTACCACGTGAATACCCATCCCTACAAGTGTATTCATGACCAATTGCTGTACCATTTCGCCACTTATACGAGCATCACGGCCCACCACTACTTTATAGTGTTGCTTATCTCGCTGTTGTTGCACCCATTTTCCATAGGAAGCTGCATACATCACAGCGTCAATTGGGGTTAAGTTATCTCCCTGGGCACCTCCAATGGTACCTCTAATTCCTGATATTGATTTTATTAAGGTCATTTCCTGTAGTTTGTTTTCAGTTTTAGAAAAAAGCGTTCAAAATAGCGATACGAAAGGTGTGCCATCGCTACAGTAAGTACAAAGGTTGTTATATTGATTAAAACAATAGTAATTTCATCTGTAAAATTTTCATAATCTTTAAGTTTCAGAAATATAAAAACTACAAAATTCAGCGCAATAACATGGTACATATAGAGTCCGTACGAAATCTTACCCAGGTAATTAACAAAGCGGTTTCGTACTGTAATTTCAAAATTGTTGTAAGCAAGTGCGTGTAAAAAGAGACAGAATACAACCACTGTTATTCCGTTTCTAACCCATAATATTTCAAAAACAAACAAGTCTGTTACAAAAAATAAAAGTGTTATTATCCCAATCGCTAGAGGTATTGCGGGATGGGATTTTAGAAACTGTAAATGCCCTTTTTCTTCCAGAAGTGCAGTAATACCACCAAAAAGCAAGAAAAAGTATACAAAAAAGTATTCCCGCAATAATTCAGTAAAAGGCAAATGAAATACTACAAAATAAAGAACGGCTATCCCAATAAGAACAGATAGGATACGTCCAGGCTTTATAAACAGCAGCATGGGAGCTATAAAAAGATAAAATTGCTCTTCAATACCAATAGACCATAATACAGCGAGAATACCTCCCGGATCATACAATTCGGCAAAAACATTAGGGAGAAAAAAAACAGTAAGTAAAAGTCCTTCGGTAAGGTTGTAATTGGTTTCAAAAGAAATTCCAAGTTGTGGCACTATCCAATGATAAAAAAGAAATCCAAAAATAAGAACCAGATAATACAAGGGAAAAATCCGTAAAATACGCCGCATATAAAAGTTTCTCATAGAGAACGCCCCTCTTTGTTTAGCAAGGTAAATAAGCCGGATAATTAAAAAACCACTTAAACAGAAAAACATATAAACAGCCTCCACCCCTCTGTGAAAAATTGGCAAGCCATCAAAAAATGGCAAACCCTGATTTTTACAGAGCTGCGGAACGTGATACAGCAACACCAAAGTCGCTAAAACAAAGCGCAATGCGTCTAAGTTTGGTAATTTAATCAAATCGCAATTTTAAAGGGGCTAAAATACATATATTTATAGCAATGAATTTTCTAGCGCACATCTATCTTTCTGGCGAGGACGAAGGCATAATTATTGGCAATTTTATAGCCGATGGGATTAAAGGCAAACGCTATCTGAAATTTCCTTCAAAAATACAAAAAGGTATCCTGCTACACCGGTTTATTGACAGTTATACCGATAGCCACCCAACAGTACGACAAAGCACTGCAAGGCTTCATCAAAAATACGGGCATTACAGCGGGGTGATTGTGGATATATTATACGACCATTTCCTGGCAAAAAACTGGAATAGCTATCACACACAGCCCCTGGCCGATTATGTAGATGATTTTTATGAACTGTTACGCACCAATTTTGAAATTTTACCTACCCGTATCCAGCGTATGATGCCATATATGATGGCAGACAACTGGTTGCTTAGTTATGCAAGTATTAAAGGCATAAGCACCATCCTGAACCAGATGAACCAGCGCACCAAAAACAGAGCAAAAATGAATTTTGCTGTCCTGGAACTGGAAGAATTTTATACCGAATTTGAAACCGAATTCACCTCTTTTTTTGCTGAATTGATTCCTGCTTCTCAACAAAAATTAAATCAATTATGAAATTGTCATTAGTACCGTTATACATTGTTGCTTTTTTATGTTTGCATTGCAAAGAAGCACCGAAGAAAACTGAAGCCAACCCAACCGAAACCTATCCCGAAGTTGGCCTTATTACCCAAAAAGCAATGGTGGTTTCGGCGCGTGAAGAAGCCTCAAAAATAGGAGTAGAAATTTTAAAAAAAGGAGGAAACGCTTTTGATGCTATGATTGCAACAGAAATGGCTCTGGCAGTTGTATATCCCTATGCCGGAAACCTGGGGGGCGGAGGTTTTATGGTGTATCGAACACAATATGGGGAACTTGGAGGTTTCGATTATCGGGAAAAAGCCCCTATAAAAGCACACCGGGATATGTACCTGGATAGCAAAGGGGTATACCAGACCAAAAAAAGCAAACAAGGCAGTCTGGCCGTAGGAGTACCTGGTACTGTAGCGGGTATATTTGCCGTTCATGAAAAACTGGGATCCTTACCTATGGAAATTATTTTAGAACCAGTGATCGAACTAGCAAAACAAGGGTTTACAATGACGCATTCGCAAGCCGAACGCTTTAACCATTACGCACCCATATTTGAAGAAATTAGTGGCGAAACTTCTATCGTTACACAACCGTATACTGAAGGAGATATATTTATAAATGAAGCATTGGCAAACTCGCTGCAAGCTATTTCAGATGAGGGGTTAACAGCTTTTTATGGCGAAACACTAGGTGCCGTATTAATCAATTTTATACAGGAACGTGGCGGTATTATTACGATGGACGATTTAAAAGCGTACGAAGCCGAATTCAGGGAACCTGTTGTTTTCAATTATAAAGATTTAAAAGTAATTTCTATGGCACCTCCCTCCAGCGGTGGTGTGGCCCTGGGACAACTTTTAAAAATGGTAGCACCGTTCCCGTTATCAGAATATGGGCATAATTCGGTTGCATATATTCAGACGTTAACTGAAGCTGAACGCAGAGCCTATGCCGATAGAAGCCACTTTCTGGGGGATCCGGATTTTGTAGACATTCCAATAGATTCACTTCTTTCTGACGCCTATTTAAAAAACAGAATGAAAGATTTTACTTTAGAGCAGGCAACCAGTTCAAAATCTATTGGGTATGGAGTAATTCCCGGGTTTGAAAGTGAAGAAACCACCCACTACTCTATTGTAGATGCCTTTGGAAATGCCGTCTCGGCAACCACAACACTAAATTCTGGTTACGGCTCTAAGCTGTACGTAAAAGAACTGGGTTTTTTTTTAAATAATGAAATGGACGATTTTAGTGCCAAACCCGGAGAGCCTAATATTTACGGTCTTGTAGGGGGTGAAGCAAATGCCATTGCTCCTCATAAAAGGATGCTAAGCACTATGACGCCCACCATTGTGGAGCGGGATGGAAAACTTTGGATGGTTGTAGGAACTCCTGGCGGCGCTACGATTATTACCTCGGTGTTTCAAACTATCCTGAATGTCAGGGAATTTAACATGAATATGCAACAAGCCGTTAATGTCCCAAGGTTTCATCACCAGTGGCTACCAGATGCTATTCGATACGAAAAGGACAGGTTTTCTCAAGAACTAAAAGAAAAACTAGCCAAAAAAGGCTATCCTGAAAACACAGAAGTAGACCCAATAATTGGAAAAGTAGATGCCATTTTAGTGCTCCCGGATGGTACTCTGGAAGGCGGAGCAGACCCTCGTGGAAATGATACTGCTGTAGGTTATTAGCCTTGTAGCACCTCATATAGTGTCGTTTATCGATTTTCTCACACACTATGTCGAAATGTAAGTAAAATACTACAAACCTGTATTGAAAAGACTATTTTTGATGTACACTACATATTTGAAGCTAGCACCCTGGGTGTTGGTTTTCAGTAATATTGAATCTTAAATGCTTCAAAGAAAATTATCTTGAAGATAGTGCTGTAGTGGTTATCAAAAAGCAGTTCCCCCAGCTGCGCAGCTTATGTAATGAAGAAAAAAACGTTAGTTAGGGATATCTACGCCGTTATACCAATGGTATTTAGCGGTGTTTTGTGTATTGCCCTTATTTTTCTTTTAAGAGAAAAAGTTATCGCATCGCCAGAGTTTTTAGTGCAGCTTTCTGGCCTTACCACACTTTTCATAGGAATTAGCGGGTTTACGGCGGCTCTTATCATGATCTATTTAGCCGTTGCTACCCTTAGGCTTAAAACCAGTAAAAACCTTGCTATAGATCACTTGTCGGGTATAACACAAAAAATGCACTATTTCAGAAATATTATTGAGCTGTTATACCGCTCTAAAATGTGGATGCCAGGCTTAAAAGAATATGTAGACGACGAGTTTGAAGGGCTTACATTTTTTGATGTTAAAGAGTTTTACAAAGGAAAATCCAAACTGGCAATAGAGTTTCTCGAAGAAAACAACAGTTTTGAAGATACCGAAAACCTGTATTTGGAAATGAAATCGCTCTTAATGACTAACCTTAGAGATAAAAGAATTCCAGAAACTATTGCCTACCCCAATAGCTATAAAAAAGAAATTGTTGCAAAGTGGCTGGAACATAAATGTGGATCTGGTTTGTGGTATTTTTTTGGATATAAATTTGCCATTTTTAAGGATTTCTTAGATTTAGAGGCCGTTTTTGAAAGACATCAGGAAAAAATAATGCTACTTGCCAATTCCATAGACAGCCAGCATTTTGAAGACTCTTCTTTTAACGAGGTATTTCTGGCACGACTGGGGGAATATATGAATAAAGAGGTAGTGCCAAAATTATTTCAGTTTCAGGACAACGCAGCAAAAGGGCTTCCTGCCATAATGCGTTATTTATATGCTATTTTCCTTGCAATGGTAATTTTTGGGGTGCTTCTGCCATTATTCTTTTTGCTGTTTGCCCTACCTGTTCTAACAATCATTGTTAGTTTTTCATTTGTAGTTAGTACCATTTTCTTTATTGCCACTACCTTCTATCAGTTTTTAACCAAGGAAATTTCGGGCTAACGGAACGTTAAATTTAAGCTAACCCCACAGTTACGCTATAAATTTTCATTTTTGTTAAATAACTTTACATTGGTATCCAATTCATTTAAATACTGAAAATTCAATGACATATAAATTAGAAAGCCAGCGCAGTGAAATAAAATTTTCTGAAGTCACCTTAAAAAAAATATTGACAGATGCTGAAATCAATTTTAAATTTGCGGTTTTAAATGATTCGGCGCTGGAATATACCTCCGTAATTGAATGTATCGATTTACAGCTGGACTTACAAATTTTTAACAATCAACAAAAACTCATCTGCCAAGGAGAAAAAAGTGCTATGGCAACCATTGTCTTTCTTATAAAAGAATATTACGGCAGCCTGAGCAATTTTATACTAAGCTCCCAACAGAAAGATAAGAGTTTACACATAGCCGGAAATACTTCAGAAAAAGACATTATAAATGCCTTTTAAATTGAAATTGTATGTCTAACCCAGATTTATCTGCAGAACCCTGTTTCTCCACCCCTAAAATTCTTCCACCAAAAAAATCAAAGAAGATTTTTTTAAAACGTTAAATTAAAATAACCCATCAAACCCTAGCTACCTATTTTCAATTCAATTAAGTACCTTTGCAAACTATGGCAAAAAATGACGATTGTATTGAGGTTTTAGGCGCCCGTGTCCATAATTTAAAGGACATAGATGTTACCATCCCCAGAGAGAAATTAGTAGTAATTACAGGGCTTTCGGGCAGCGGAAAGTCTTCTCTGGCATTCGATACAATTTATGCCGAAGGACAACGGCGGTATATTGAAACATTTTCTGCCTATGCACGTCAATTTCTGGGAAGCCTGGAGCGTCCGGATGTTGATAAAATTGAAGGCCTCTCCCCTGTCATCGCCATAGAGCAAAAAACCACGAGTAAAAGTCCGCGTTCTACCGTAGGTACCATCACCGAAATATACGATTTCCTTCGGCTCCTGTACGCACGCGCCAGTGATGCTTACAGCTACAACACAGGTGAAAAAATGGTAAGCTACAGCGACGAGCAGATTAAAGAGCTTATTATTGAAGAATTTAAAGGGAAAAAAGTAAGCATTTTAGCACCCGTGGTACGTTCCCGAAAAGGACATTACCGCGAATTGTTTGAGAATATTGCAAAACAAGGGTTTTTGAAAGTTAGGGTAGATGGCGAAGTACTGGACATTATAAAAGGAATGCGCATAGACCGGTATAAAACCCACGATATTGAAATTGTGGTAGACAGATTGGTAGTTTCAGAAGAAAGTGATACCGATAAGCGCCTTTCAGAAACCATCATTACCGCAATGTATCACGGGGATGATGTATTAATGGTACTGGACAACGACACCCAGGAAGTACGTTTTTTTAGTCGGTCCTTAATGTGTCCCACCTCTGGAGTTTCTTATCCCAATCCAGAACCCAATAACTTTTCGTTTAACTCCCCAAAAGGAATGTGCCCCAATTGCCGCGGACTTGGTAAATTACATGAAGTAAACCTAAAAAAGGTAGTTCCGGATGAGACGCTTTCCATTAAACAAGGGGCTTTGGCTCCACACGGACCACAAAAAAACAACTGGGTTTTTAAGCAATTAGAACTCATTGCAAATCGCTTTAATTTCAAACTAACAGATCCTTTTAAAGATCTTCCCCCTGCAGCCAAGGAAATGATTTTTCATGGAGGTCACGAAAAGTTTGACGTAGAATCCAAGACCCTGGGAATTACCAGAAATTATAAAATTGAGTTTGAAGGAGTAGCCACCTTCCTGCAAAATACCTTTGAAGCTGGCGAATCCAAATCGTTAGAGCGCTGGGCAAAAGAGTACATGGATAAAGTAAATTGTCCGGAGTGCGGTGGAACCAGGCTTCGTAAGGAATCGCTTTATTTTAAGGTAAACGGAAAAAACATTGCGCAACTGGCTCACATGGACGTAATTGAACTGTCCGGATGGTTTCAGGATATTGAAAAAGAGCTAGGAGAAACCCAGTTAAAAATTGCTTCAGAAATACTAAAAGAAGTACGCACCCGCTTGCAATTTCTGGTAGATGTGGGCTTAACATATCTGGCGCTGGACAGAAGTTCCAAGTCGCTTTCCGGTGGAGAAGCACAACGAATCAGGCTGGCAACCCAAATTGGGTCACAGCTGGTAGGTGTCCTGTATATTTTGGACGAGCCCAGTATTGGTTTACACCAGCGTGATAATGAAAAATTAATTCAATCCTTGGTTTCCCTTCGGGATATTGGGAATTCTGTTATTGTGGTAGAACACGATAAAGATATGATTGAAAGTGCCGATTATGTGATAGATATTGGGCCGGGTGCAGGAAGGCACGGGGGCGAAATAGTGAGTAAAGGGACTCCTGCTGAAATTTTAAAACACCACACCCTTACCGCCGATTACCTAAACGGGACCAAAGAAATTGCTATTCCAAAGGAACGACGAAAAGGCAATGGTGAATTTTTGACACTTACCGGAGCCACAGGCAATAATCTTAAAAATGTGAGTATCACCATTCCGTTGGGAACTATGGTTGGTATTACAGGAGTTTCAGGAAGCGGGAAGTCTACCTTAATTAATGAAACCCTCTACCCTATTTTAAACGCACATTTTTTTAACGGGGTAAAAAAACCAATGCCTTATAAAAAAATAATAGGGCTAAAGCATATAGATAAGGTTATCGATATTAATCAGTCGCCTATTGGCAGAACTCCACGGAGTAATCCAGCAACTTATACAGGTGTTTTTTCTGAAATACGAAGCCTTTTTGCCAAAATTCCTGAAGCCATGATTCGTGGGTACAAGCCAGGACGTTTTAGTTTTAACGTAAAAGGAGGACGTTGTGAAACCTGTAGAGGTGGCGGCCTACGGGTGATTGAGATGAATTTTTTACCAGATGTATATGTAGAGTGTGAAACCTGCCAGGGAAAACGCTTTAACCGGGAAACCCTGGAAATTAGGTACAAAGGAAACTCTATTTACGACATTCTTGAAATGACAATTAATGAGGCCGTTCCGTTTTTTGAAAACATCCCTAAAATTTACCGCAAATTAAAAACCATCCAGGATGTTGGTCTGGGCTATATAACCCTGGGACAGCAATCTACCACCCTTTCCGGAGGAGAAGCCCAACGTATTAAATTAGCCACCGAACTCTCCAAAAGAGACACTGGAAACACCTTCTATATTCTGGATGAGCCTACCACAGGACTTCATTTTGAAGATATTAGGGTGTTGCTAATTGTACTAAACAAGCTTGTTGCCAAAGGCAATACTGTAGTTATAATTGAACACAATCTGGATGTAATTAAAACAGTAGATTACATTATAGACATTGGTCCCGAAGGCGGTAAAAAAGGCGGTAAAGTAATGGCAACGGGAACTCCAGAAGAAATTGTAGCAAACAACAAGGGTTTTACTGCCAAATTTCTTAAAAAAGAGTTACATTGAGTTCTGGCTAAATTTTGGAGCGAAAGGATTTAGAGTATGGAGTATGAAAAAATAAACTAATTCACGACACAAAAAGCAACTGACAACAGACAACAGACAACAGACAACAGACAACTGAAAACCAACAACTAATCCCATGCGAAACGAAACACAACATAAAAACTGGAACGAAGTAAAAACAAACGACTCCTGGGCCATTTTTAAAATTATGGGAGAATTTGTGCACGGCTATGAAAAAATGAGCCGTATTGGTCCTTGTGTTTCTATTTTTGGCTCGGCGCGAACAAAACCAGACAATCCAAAATATAAACTGGCAGAAAGCATTGCTAAAAAAATTACCGAAAACGGGTATGGTGTTATTACTGGAGGTGGGCCAGGAATAATGGAAGCTGGTAATAAAGGAGCCCATCTGGCAGGAGGCACATCGGTGGGACTAAATATTACCTTGCCTTTTGAGCAGCACGACAACGCGTATATAGACAGTGACAAAAGTATCGATTTTGATTACTTTTTTGTTAGAAAGGTAATGTTTGTAAAGTATTCGCAAGGGTTTGTAGTGATGCCGGGAGGTTTTGGAACCCTGGATGAGTTTTTTGAAGCCCTCACGCTTATACAAACGCATAAAATAGACAAGTTTCCCATAATTCTGGTAGACAAGAATTTCTGGAGCGGGCTTTGGGAATGGGTTACCACTACCCTGCTCACAGCGAATAACAACATCAGCAAGGAAGATCTGGATTTGGTTCACATTGTAGATACCGAAGACGAAGTATTACAAGTATTAAACGATTTCTATGAAAAATCGAATCACAGTCCTAATTTTTAAATCATAAGTATGCAGCTATTATGAAAAAAACCACATTAGCGGGACTTTTGTTTTTAGCTTCCTTAACGCTCCTTGCTCAGGGAACTATTAACACCATGTTTTACAACGTACTGGAATTTCCTTCCGCAAGTCCCGCAAACAGAGAATTGGTTTTAAAGAATATCCTTTCAGAATACAACCCCGATATTTTTATGGTGTGCGAATTAGAATCGGTTGAAGGGGCCAACCTTATTCAAAACGTCACCTTCAACAGTGAAAATTACGCATTTGACCGCGCTCCGTTTTCGGCAAATCAGTCCAGCGATTCACCTTTACAGCAAATGCTTTATTATCGCAGCAATATGTTCAGCTTAGAAGATTTCAGCACGATACTTACCAATACCCGCGATATAAACAGGTATGTTCTTTTATTACACACCGCCACCAGCACTACCGATCCCATTCATATTTACATTTATATAAGTCACTTAAAATCCAGTGAAGGAGCAGCAAACCAGCTGGAGCGATTGGATATGGTAAACAGGGTTACTGCAGACCTGGAAACCATTCCCAGTAATGCATTTGTACTTTTTGCAGGAGATTTAAACGTATACACCGCTGCAGAGCCGGCCTATATGGAACTTACAGACCCTACCAATGCTATTACGTTACAAGATCCTATAAATACTGCGGGAGATTGGCACAATAACAATATATTTGCGGGCGTTCACACCCAGAGTACCCGTGTGAATTCTGGCGCCTTTGGTGCAGGAGCCGGAGGTGGTATGGACGACAGGTTTGATTTTATATTAATTTCTGAAAACATGATTGCCAGCCCAAAACTTCGGTATGTGGAAAATAGTTACAAAAGCTTCGGAAACAATGGAAATTGTTACGACATGGACGTAAACAATCCAACTTGTGCAGGTGTTTTTGAACAGGAACTTCGCAATAATTTATACAGTATGAGCGATCACCTGCCCGTAGTAATGCAATTACAGACCAACCAGGAGATTATTCTTGCTGGCACCGATTTTGATATACCTGCAACACAATTAAAACTTAAAAGCACTATCGTTACCCAGAACATCACCTTACTGTCTAAAACACCTCTTAATGGTTCCTTCAGTTTTGGTATTTACAACGCGCTGGGGCAAAAAGTTATGGAATGGAACGGAAACCCCTCCCAGGAAATTTCCGTAGCTATTAATACGCTTACCAACGGTGTGTATTACATTAAAACAAACCTGCCAAATACTGAACCTTTAAAATTTCTAAAAACTTCTTGATACAGCGCGGGTTACTTTTTTTACTCCTTTTTGGTTTTGTTGTGCACACCTTTGCACAGCACGACATTGCTATAGATGCCACCCTTAACCCCCAGCAACAAACCATCGCTATTACACAGGAAGTTACCTATAAAAATACAGCTTCCGTAGTATTAGACACGCTTTATTTTAACGATTGGGCTAATAGTTTTGCTACCAAAACCACTCCCCTGGCCAAACGGTTTGCTGAAAATTTTGACAGCTCCTTTCATTTTGAAAAAGAAGAAGACAGAGGATATACAGAGCTAACAGATGTTTCAGTAGCAGGTGAACAAACTTCCAAAAATATTCCCTGGCAACGAGGAAATGCAATAGATATATTAAAGGTTGCCCTCCCAAAACCCCTCCAATCCAACGAAGAAATAACTGTTTTGTTTCGGTATACCGTAAAAGTTGCCGATGATAAATTTACACGTTATGGGGTAGACAACTATGGTAATTACAAGTTGCGCTATTGGTTTATTTCTCCTGCGGTGTACGATAACGGATGGCAGGCTTACAGCAATAAAAATTCGGACGATTTATACCTGGCTCCTTCAAATTTTACCATAGATTTTACAATTCCCGCTACTTATGCCATTGCTTCAAATTTTGATGAAGAAGCTTCTGTCGCTTCGGCAAACGGTAACAAGACCGTGTCTTTAACCGGCAAACAACGAAATCAGGCAATTATTCATATTGAAAAAAATTCTTCGTTTGAAACTATTGAAACTGATAAACTAAAGATTGTCACTAATTTACGGGATACAAAAGTAACTCCTGCCATAAAAGCCCTGGCAATAGACAGAATTGTACATTTTTTAGATGCCAAACTAGGTCCCTACCCGTTTAAAACACTTATGACCACCGAAGCAGCCTATAAAAAAAATCCGGTGTATGGCTTAAACCAGTTGCCAGATTTTATAAGTCCTTTTCCCGATGGTTTTGAGTATGATATGGAGCAACTTAAAACCATAACCCGTAATTATATTGAAAACACCATAGCCTTAAACCCCCGTGAAGCGTATTGGTTAACCGGAGCCTTGCAAATTTATTTAATGAACGAGTACGTAAATACCTACTATCCCAATATGAAAATAATCGGGAGCTTAAGCAACTGGTGGATTATTAAATGGGCGCACGCCGCAGATCTTGAGTTTAATGACCAGTATCCGTTGCTGTACCTTAATATGGCACGCAATAATTTACACCAGTCTTTAACCACACCACGGGATAGTTTGGTAAAATTCAATAAAAACATTGCTAACGATTATTATGCAGGAGACGGTTTCAGCTATCTGGCAGATTATGTTGAAAAACCTGCACTGGATAAAACCATCAAACAATTTTATGTTGAAAACGCACTAAAACCAGTAACTCCGGTTGCTTTTGAAACTATTTTAGAGCGCAACACCCCACTCCCTGTAAACTGGTTCTTTGAGGAATATGTTGCCAAAAGAACCACTATAGATTTTAAGATTAAGAAGGTTAAAAAAAAAGGGGATAGCTTAGAGGTCACCGTGAAAAACCTAAATGCGAATGTCATGCCCGTTTCGGTGTACGGACTTAACAAAGACGAAATCCTTTACAAAAAGTGGACCCAACCCATTGACAGTACAGTTACCATTAGCGTGCCTTCAGAAAATGTACGCAAACTGGCTTTAAATTACGAAGCTGTAATCCCGGAATTTAATCAGCGAAACAACTATAAAGCCGTAAAAGGACTGCTCAACAGGCCCATACAGTTCAGGTTGTTTCAGGATGTAGAGGATCCTAAATACAACCAGTTATTTTTTATGCCTGTATTTGAGTACAATCTCTACGACGGGGTAAGTTTAGGGATGAAATTATACAACAAAACCGTGTTGCCCAAAGGGTTTCATTACAAGCTGGAACCACAATTTGGGTTCCGTTCTAAGGACTTAATTGGTAGTGGATCTATAATTTATACCCAGCGGTTGGACCAGGACAGGTTGTATTCTATGCGCTACGGATTTTCTGGAAGCTACTACTCCTATGACGAAAATTTATTTTACAAACGCTTCACACCTTTTGTGACTTTTGCTTTTAGAAACAGGGATCTACGTGACAATGAGAAGCAGTTTATTAATCTTAGGAACATAAATGTTTCCCGGGATGATAATCCGGAAGACACAAACCAGGAGCCAGATTACAACGTATTTAACGCCCAGTATGTTTATACTAACCCTAATTTAATTAATTATTTTAAAGGGGTGGTAGATTATCAGATTGCTGCAAAATTCAGTAAAATATCTGCTACATTCGAATACAGAAAATTATTCTTAAATAACAGGCAGCTTAATATCAGAGCCTTTGCAGGAGCTTTTATATTTAACGATACACGGGAAAACAGCGATTATTTCAGCTTTGCCCTGGACAGACCCTCAGATTATTTATTCGATTATAATTACTACGGACGAAGCGAAGAAACAGGAATTTTCAGCCAACAACTTATTATTGCCGAAGGTGGTTTTAAAAGTCAGTTAGCACCTGCCTTTTCAAATACCTGGATGACCACGGTAAACGCCAGCACCAATATCTGGAAATGGATTTATGCCTATGGAGACATTGGTCTAATAGACAACAGGGGGCAAAGCCCAAAATTTGTATACGATTCGGGAGTGCGTCTTAGCCTTGTGGCAGATTATTTTGAACTTTATCTCCCTCTTTATTCCAATCTGGGATGGGAGCCCGGACTACCTAATTACCAGGAAAGAATACGGTTTATAGTTACCCTGAGTCCAAAAACTTTATTAGGACTCTTTACACGAACCTGGTATTAACTAAGTAAGAATTCTGAATTACTTTCGTTTTTGTGTATTTTTGCAAAAAAGTAGAATAAACCATGCAAAAAAACCCACAAACCAATAGCGAGTTATCTTTTGACGATTTTAAAGCCGAAGTTTTAAACGACTATAAAATTGCTGTAACCAGCCGTGAATGTAGCTTACTGGGACGTCGCGAAGTGCTAACGGGAAAAGCGAAATTCGGGATTTTTGGTGACGGAAAAGAAATTCCTCAACTGGCGTGGGCAAAAGCATTTAAAAATGGCGATTGGCGCAGCGGATACTACCGCGACCAGACCTTTATGATGGCCATTGGACAACTTACCATTCAACAATTTTTTGCTGGGTTATATGGGCATACTACGCTGGATGCAGATCCCATGAGTGCCGGAAGACAAATGGGCGGGCATTTTGCTACCCATAGTTTGAATAAGGACGGTTCATGGAAAAATTTAACAGCGCAAAAAAACAGTAGCGCCGACATCTCTCCTACTGCCGGGCAAATGCCTAGATTACTTGGACTAGCACAGGCTTCCAAAATATTCAGAAATGTAAAGGGAATTGAGAATAAAAGCAATTTTTCTATTAACGGAAACGAAGTTGCATGGGGAACCATTGGCAATGCCAGTACCAGCGAGGGATTATTCTGGGAAACCATAAATGCTGCCGGGGTGTTACAAGTGCCTATGGTGGTAAGTGTGTGGGACGATGAGTACGGGATTTCCGTACACGCTCGTCACCAGACTACTAAAGAAAATATATCTGAAATTTTAAAAGGGTTTCAACGTACCGAAGACGAAAAAGGGTACGAAATTATAAAAGTGACCGGCTGGAACTATCCGGAACTGGTGGAAGCCTACCAAAAAGCTTCAAAAATTGCCAGGGAAGAACACGTTCCCGTGCTAATACACGTAAAAGAACTCACCCAGCCCCAGGGACATTCTACCAGTGGCTCGCACGAACGCTATAAAAGTAAGGACCGGCTGGCGTGGGAAGCCGAGTTTGACTGTAATGTGCAAATGCGGCAGTGGATGCTTGCCAACAGCATGGCTACCGAGGAGGAGCTTTCAGAACTGGAAAAAGACATTAAAAAGCAAGTACGTGATGGTAAAAAAGCTGCGTGGACAGCCTTTTTGGAACCCCAGAAAAAAGAGCAACAGGAAGCTGTTTCGCTGCTTTCTAAACTAGCTGAAACTTCAGAAAACAAAACCTTTATAGAGAAAATTGCAACCGATCTGGCTGCCGAAAGTGAACCGCTTCGCAGAACTATTGCCGCAGCTGCCAGAAAAGCTTTGCGCTATGTAGTTGCTGAAGATTCTTCAGAAAAAAGACACCTACAGGATTGGATTAACACCTATTTTGAAACCATCCAGCCTAAATATTCGGCACACTTATATTCTGAAGCCGAAGAAAATGCAAGGACCATATCCGAAATAAAACCTACCTATAGCGATACTGCCGAAGAAGTTGATGGCCGCGTGGTGCTACGGGATAATTTTGACGCGATGTTCCGCAAACACCCCGAAACGCTTATTTTTGGAGAAGATGCTGGAGAGATTGGCGATGTAAACCAGGGACTGGAAGGGATGCAGGCAACCTACGGCGAATTGCGGGTAAGCGATGCCGGAATTAGAGAAGCCACCATTCTGGGACAAGGAATTGGGATGGCTATGCGAGGATTGCGTCCTATTGCCGAAATTCAATATCTGGATTACATTTTATACTGCCTGCAAATAATGAGTGACGACCTGGTTACGGTGCGCTACCGAACCAACGGAACCCAGAAAGCCCCCTTAATAGTACGAACACGTGGGCACCGCCTGGAAGGAATCTGGCACAGTGGTTCCCAAATGGGCGGATTAATTCATTTATTGCGCGGGATGTACATTCTGGTACCAAGAAATATGACCAAAGCCGCAGGATTTTACAACACCTTACTGGAAACCGACGAACCTGCATTAATTGTAGAATGCTTAAACGGGTACCGACTCAAAGAAAAACTACCTACCAATCTGGGAGAATTCAGAACGCCCATTGGAGTGATAGAAACCGTAAAAGAAGGAAACGACATTACGCTGGTTTCCTACGGAAGTACCCTACGCGTGGTAGAAGAAGCCGCAAAAGAGTTACAGCAGGTAGGTATAGATGCCGAAATAGTTGATGTACAATCGTTGTTACCTCTTGATCTAAACCAACAACTGGTAGAAAGTGTCAAAAAAACCAACCGATTGCTTGTAGTGGACGAAGACGTTCCTGGTGGAGCCTCGGCCTATATTCTTTCGGAAATTGTAGACAAGCAGGACGGGTACAAATACCTGGACAGCAAGCCACAAACCCTGGCTGCCAGACCACACCGCCCTGCGTACGGAACCGATGGGGATTATTTCAGTAAGCCTTCTGCAGAAGATATTTTTGAAAAAGTATATGAAATGATGCACGAAACCAATCCCAGCAATTTTCCGAAGTTACGATAACCTTGTCCTAAAGAGCGTAAAAAACACCCAAATTCTCCTTTTTCCTAACCTATGAAAAAAGTTATATTTTTTGCTTCGCTTTTTCTCTTTGCAGCAACGCTTACAAGCTGCACTAATGATGATGATTCCAGTCCCGATGGCTGTTCCCAAAGTGACTGGATAGGCACGTATTCCGGAACCTGTAATGACGTTCCATATACGTTAAAAGTAACTGAAGATGGAAACCAGCGTCTAAATTTAGAACTTATCCTTCAAAATGGCAGTGATACCTCTGCCAATACTTTTAACGGGTGTAATTATTCTTTTGTGTTTGGCGGCATCTCTATTTCAGCAACACTGGACCAGGATACAATTATCTATAACGATTCTACGCTAGAATGTTCTCCTATTACCTTTATGCGTACTTAATTTTTAATATGCCTTGTAGTTAAGATACTATTAAAGTGTTATAAAATAGCCTGTTATTGTTGTACCTTAGGGTAAATTAATACAGAAACGCTATGAAAAAAATTACTTTATGGGTTATTTGTTTGCTTTTTGTGGTTGCCATGAAAGCACAAGAAACCCCACTTAACAACAACCCCATCCCCACCTCAGAAGTTCCGGAACTTGTTCGTAAGTCTCAGGAAACTAATTTTCCCTACGGCTACGTGCGGGAATGGTCTATAGACCGGGGTTTAACAGCCGGAGATGATGTCCCGGTGCGCTATATGTCAACGTTTAGTGAAAGTGGCAGTACCAACAATCATTTTGCTACGTACCTTCCTAATGGAATGCTTTTTTACCATTCTGAATTTATGCAACCCGATTTGCTTCCCTCCAATATTTTGCAACAAACCAGAACTGAATTTGACAGTTATGAAGTAGAGCACGCCGATTTTATTACCATGTATAATCCTAAAAGAGAAATTTACAGGGTAAAGGTTAGAGACCAGGCCCTGGTACAAATGGCGTATTACACAGTAGATGGCATTAAAATTCCAAAAAAAGATCTACCAGAAGAGTTATTGGTTTTTAAATATTAAGCCCTGCTGTAACAATCTGGGTACGCCCCACTTGCCTACTTAGTAGTCTTTAACAGTACTAAAACACCACAACAAACCCCCGGACCTAAAACAACGTCTGGGGGTTTACATTTTAATACCACAGCGTCCGGGCAGTGCATCCCACTAATTACGGGTTTATACCTATACTATGCGTTGTTTTTTCTTTGTAGTTTTATGGAATATAGAAACCCTTTTTTATTAATATTCTGAGAACTGCTATAGATTGGTCTTTATAACGAGTTGTGTTTCAATATTTGAAGTACCTAATTCGATTAAAATCATATCTTTAGAGAAACTAACCTCTGATGATAAAATTCTTTAGAAAAATTAGACAAAGAATGCTGACTGAAAACAAATTCAGTAAATATTTGCTTTATGCTATAGGTGAAATTATTCTTGTGGTAATTGGAATTTTAATTGCGCTACAGGTCAATAATTTGAACGAAGAACGCAAATTAAGTTTGCAATTGGACAAAATTAACCAAAACTTGATTCAAGAATTCGAAGCTAATCAAAATGCCCTGAATACTGCTATGAGAGGATTAGACTGGACAAAACGTGGTGGCTTGGAAATACTTTTACTTATTGGAAAGCCAGATAAAGAACTTATGAATACTAATACTGATAGTTTAATAGAGACTTCACTTTTTTGGCCAACTTGGAAACCAACCAATTTCGTGCTAAATGAACTTAAAAGTACTGGGAAGTTGTCATTACTTGAAAACAGTAAAATTAAAGATTTACTTTTTGAATATGAGCGACAATCGGAATATGTAAATGATTGGAATAGAAGAATGGAAAAAAGCTCCCAGGACATTATTAACTATATAAAACATAATGGGTCATTAAGGAATGTTAACCATAATCGAATTTCAATAAAAAAATCAGATTTGGACTTTAACAATGTAAGCTTATTTAGTGATATGAGATTTGAAAATCAAATGGATGAAAAAGTACTCTTCTCACAATTTTTAGCAAACGTTTACGAAGAAACTGATACTTTAATTAATGAAATTTTAAAAGAAACCAAGAAATAACGAAAGCACAACACCACATATAATACAGCGGTAACACTCGGCTATCATTAAATTCCCTAACTTTATAGAAAAATTGGTATAACGGATTAATACGTAATAGCGGCGTGAATATCTTCCGCTCTCCGTCACGGCGAATCGTAGGAGACAACGCTAGTCAAACTCGTTGTGTGCAGTTTAGGATAAAAAGAATTTGTTGTTGCTCTCTAAAAGCAAAAAGGTTAAAATGGAATGATAACATATAAACTTGTCCACCAAATCTAATACATAGTAAATATAATATCCATGGCGCTATTACCCGAACACATAGAACGATACCGTAAATTTTTTACTTTTCTTATAAAATACTGGAATAGCGATATTTTAGAATATTCTTCAAAAAAGGCAAATGGCTCTGCAGATGAGGAAACATCTCACTCTTTTGAGGATTCTCCTAAAGAGCTTGCGGAGGATTTAAAAAAAATGGGGCCTGCCTATATAAAATTAGGACAATTACTTTCTACCCGTCCCGATCTTTTACCAGAATCACATTTAAAAGCCCTTTGTGAATTGCAGGATGATGTGGCTCCTATTACGTATGAAGATGTCCAACAAATATTTGAAGAAGAAGTAGGCACACGAATTTCCAAAGCTTTCAAAAAATTTGATGAAAAACCATTGGCAAGCGCTTCTATAGGTCAGGTGCACACCGCTGTACTTCATTCCGGGCAAAAAGTAGCGGTAAAAATACAACGGCCTAACATTCGGGAAAATTTCCTGTCCGACTTGGACACTTTAAAAGAAATGGCCTCTTTTGCTGATAAGCACTCTGAAAATGCCAAAAAATATAATGTAGCAGATTTAATAGAAGAACTGCGGTATACGCTATTGAAGGAATTAGACTATGAAGCGGAAGCACAAAACTTACGATTACTGTCCGATTCTCTTCAGGAATTTAAAAACCTATACATACCTAAACCCATCGTAGATTATAGCACTTCAAAAGTGCTGACCATGGAATTTGTAAAAGGTAAAAAGGTGACCAAAATACATGCACTG
This sequence comes from Flavobacteriaceae bacterium, assembly GCA_002707745.1. GTDB lineage: Bacteria > Bacteroidota > Bacteroidia > Flavobacteriales > Flavobacteriaceae > Marinirhabdus. The sequence continues at coordinate 31,371 of PANU01000103.1, read as the reverse complement.
CGACGCATTGAAAATGATTTAGACACGCTGGTAGATGATTTGGTAAGAGCATATTTAAAACAAATAATTGTAGTTGGGACGGCACATGCAGACCCACATCCAGGAAATATCCACATCACTGAAGAGAATAAATTGGTGCTCATGGATTTTGGCATGGTGGCACAATTTTCTGAAAAATTACAAGACCAAATCATGCAATTGATGTTAGCGCTAAGCGAGTACGATAGCGATAGGGTGCATTCTATTTTGCTTGACATTAGCACATACGATGAAAGAGAGGCTGATGTAATTAATTTTAGAAAAAAAATCAACCGATTAATCTTAGAAAACCAAAATCAGACAGCCGAGTCCATGCAAACAGGGAGGGTCATTATTCAAATGAACCGTATAGCTGCTCAAAATAACATCAAACTCCCAGTAGCCTTAAACATGTTGGCTAAAATACTTTTGAATCTTGATCAAATTGTTGCAGTGCTTTCCCCTAAGTACAAGGTAAATGATACGATTAAGGAATATATGAAAGAGATCATGCAAGTTAAAATGGCGGAGGAACTAAAACCTGGAAACCTCTTAAAACTTGCCCTAGAAACTAAAGAACTAGCTGAGAATATGCCCGAGCGGCTAAATTCTATCTTAGACAAGTTGGCTAACAATAATCTTGAAGTAAAAGTTAATGCATTAGATGAAACACGATTTACAGATGCTTTTCAAAAAGTTGCTAACCGAATTACACTAGGTATCATAATCGCTTCTATGATTATAGGCGCTGCATTGCTTATAAGAATAAAAACTTCATTTACTATTTTGGGGTATCCTGCTTTAGCAATCATTTTATTTCTTGCTGCAGCAATTATCGGTTTCTACATTATCTACCAAATTGTAATTAAAGATGAAAATTTTAAAAAATAACGAAGTATGTACCTAGCATGGAAAGGATCAGTAAAACTCTGATAATCTTTACTCAATCATAGCACTTTTAGTTTAAACCAAGTTGGATCAACGAGAATATTAAACAAAAGAATAGGCTTCAAGACAGCAATAAAAACAAGGTAATTATACTATACGAATTTAAACACCTATGTGCCTAACTATTTAATAAACCAGGTCTCCGGGAAATTTATTGAGTTTACGTATAAGCAATAAGTTTGTATCGCTGCGCTCGCTCATTCGGTATGGTTCTCTGGGCTTGTTAAACGTTCTTAAAAATTTAAAGGTTCCGCGTTAAAGAGCGTTAAGCCATGGGAGTTCCATCCTCTTCTTTCCTATATTTATATATGGAAAAGATATTAGTAGCAGGTGCCACAGGTACCACAGGAAAAAAAGTTGTTCAATTATTAAAAGATTCGGGAACCTACCAACCCGTGGCTATGGTACGTAAAGAAGATCAGAAGTCTCAATTTGAGTCGGATGGCATTGAAACCGTAATGGGCGATTTAACCCAGGACGTTTCCAATACCACCAAAGGCATCGATAAAGTTATTTTTGCTGCCGGCTCAAGTGGAAAAGACGTTCATAACGTAGACCAGGAAGGCGCCAAACGGTTGATAGATGCTTCCAAAAAGGAGCGCATTCACAAATTTGTAATGCTGAGCTCCATGGGAGCCGATAATCCCCAGGGGGAGCTTAAAGAATACTTACAGGCAAAACAAAACGCCGATCAGTATCTGGATATTAGCGGACTTACTTTTAGTATTGTACGACCTGGTGCCCTAACCAATAACGAAGGACTAGGGAAAATTAAACTGGAGCATAAGTTAAACGAGCAGGGTGAAATCCCACGCTGGGATGTAGCCAGAACTTTGGTAAAAAGCCTGGATACCAACGTAGCTAAAAATCAGGCGTTTGAGATCCTCACCGGAGACACCCAGATTGAAAAAGCGGTTCAGGATTTTCAGGTGCTTTCGTAATCACCGATAAGCGGTGCACAGTAAACCGAACACACAAAAAGAGACTATTTAAAAGTGTCAAAATCTTTGTTACATGGAGTCTGTCGAAATATGTTAAGTTTCAATAGTGTTAAAACTCCGACAAGCTCAGTTTGAAAACAATGAGTACACTTTTTAGATAGTTTCTTTTTTATTTTAATCTCTTCGAACGGTTATAGGTGCTGGTTTTAATTTTATAATGCCCAAGGCATTCAGCACACGCATAATTTGGAACGTAATGTCTATCTCGTGCCAACGTACGCCACCAAAGTTAGATCGGCTGGCGTATTTATGGTGATTGTTATGGTACCCCTCGCCCATCATTAAAAAATCGAAAGGCAATAAGTTTTTGGAGGTATCTTTTGATGTAAAGTTTACATAGCCATAAATATGCGCATACCAGTTAATAATTACCCCATGAATTGGAGCCATAAATAAGGCGATGGGTAAAAACAACCATTGCCACCATGCTGTTGCAAAGATCAAAAAGAAAGCAACGTACGCAGCTCCCCAGGCAATTCGGGACACCCACGAACTGGCAAAGGCATCAAAACGCTTCCATTGTGGAACATTTTTGGTAAACTTAGGTTCTACAAATATCTTCTGTTTATTTATGTCGCTGTAAATAGTCTTGGTACGCCACATCATAGAAAACACACTGGCGTCGTATTTTGGAGAATGCGGATCATCTTCAGTATCGGCATACGCGTGGTGCATGCGATGCATAACTCCGTAGCCATAGGCACTTAAATAATTAGACCCCTGGAAGAACCAGGTAAGGATAAATGTAATTTTTTCGGCTACGTTGGACATAGTAAATGTCTGGTGAGCCGCATACCGGTGTAAAAAGAAGGTTTGAAAAAACAAACCGCCATACCACAGGATGATAATAAAAAGGATAATTGTCATGCGAACTTTTTTTGCAAAGTTAGTTGCAAAAATGTAGCCAAACAATGAACCTGGATTAAGTAATTCGCTTTCTAATACGGCTTAACGCTTGCGGGGTAACGCCAATGTAGGAACTCACATATTTTAAAGGAATTACATGAATTAATTCCGGGCGTTCCTTAAAAAGGTTTAAGTACCGTTGCTCTGGAGTTTCGTTTAGCAACGATTGTTCGCGTTTAGACTTTATATAAAATAAGCGTTCTGCAGTAAGCCTGCCTATTAAATTACCAATCTTAGTAGTTTTATATACTTCCTGTAAATCTTCATACGAAATACTATACAAGATAGTATCTGCAAGGGTTTCCAGTTCGTACAAAGAAGGTTTTTGAGTTAAAAATGAATCGTAAGCACTTACAAACTGGTTTTTAAAACAAAATCCGAAGGTGACTTCCTGTTCCTTAAACTCCTTCGGGATATAAAAACGAATGACTCCCTGCTGCACAAAACTGATGTATTTTTCAGTTTCTCCTATGGTTAAGAAAACGGTCTTTTTTTTATACACTCTTTTTAGCAGACGTGCCGAAAAGTTCTCCCAGTCTGCATCTGAAATATGAGCTATTTCTTCAATATAATCTCTAATAAACTGCAACTCTAAAGCCATTGAAACAACTAATTTTCTGGAACCTTAAACAACAAAATTAAGCTAGTCTGTATGGAAAAGGTAGCAAAATAACCATTTCTTAACAAAATTCTGGTTCGGGATTTTTCATAATATAAAAGCACCACCAGTTTTAGGAATGTAATTAGAACCGCTACAAGGCTTCATGAAACCCGCTTCTTTTTGGCGCTTCAAAATTTTTATCAAAACGGAAGCTTTTAGAAATCATATTTCAAAATAATTTCACAAACCCTTCTTTTTCCTGTTAAACATACCTAAAAACTCATAAAAATTAAGGTGGATTTAATTATTTTAAGGGCTCATCCAGTAATTTATATTTCAGAAAAAAATGAGCACTATTGCCGTTGGCCAAAAGACACACCCTAAAGTAAAAGACATTATTCCCGAATTAAAAGAAGGGAACAGAACAGTTACTGCTTTGCCTTATGGAGGCTATTTATTTTTGGAACACGATGTGCCTTCGCTGCTTATTTACCGCGACCAACCAGAAGATCTGGCTACAAGGCGTTTAGTGCGCGGCGGGGCATCGTATTTAATTGTAGGGCGTACAGATTTCGATTATTACAAAGCTATGGTCTACGACCTCACGGCTTTAATGTCGGAGAAATTTGGTTCGTTTATCGTAGTTGAAATATACAGTGGCACAAAAACCAGCACCGAATTTGTAATTAAAGGGCCTTCCCATAAACTTCCGGTTTCTTTAACTATTCTAAAAGAGCAACTCCTCAACATCAATAACAGAGATTACAATGTAAATCTCACTGCTCGCATTGAACAAACAAAAAATCGGGAACCCGAAGAAAAAGAGCCTATTTTTAATATTGAAAACATTAAGGAACAAGGGGGTACGTTACTTGGTCTGGAGGTTCCTCCTGTATATATGGACGAAAAAAAGCAGGTGTACCCTGTCTATTTCCGAAGTTTTAGGGATCAGTTTATTAAAGCATTACAACGTGCCATTTTTGAATTTATCCGCGTACAAACAACATCAAGTATTGCCAATTACAACGCTTTGGGGAAACGCGATATCCACAAAGAAGTATTTAAAATAGATAAAGAGCTTACTAAAATTGAGTCCAGTTACCAGTTTTTACTGTTGGTTGCCCCGGTAAACATACAGGGATTGCGGGAGCAGTTTTTTAATTCGCACTTTAAAAAACTAGACCGGTATCACTATCGCTTACTTCCGGTAGACCCGGATATTCTAAAACGAAAACTTTACAACTTACGCATAGATGAAATTGACGACCCTGCCATCTCCTACCTTTTTGATGAAAAACGGGAAGAAATAGACCACGAGCTTACCATGTTGAAAGAACGTGGCTCGAGGAACTTTTTTTACAGCAGCGTGCGCTTGTACAAAGGACTTGAAAAGAACGTCCTGGCAGAAGCCGAACTAATCCTTCAGAATATAAAAGAAGACCACAGCGAAGAACAAAAGCCACAATTAGGCATAAAAGAATTTGGTGATCTGGCTAAAAAAGAATTTGAATACCTGCGCGGCCAAGACCAGAATTTTGAATGTAAAGTCCACATTAGGGAAGACGTAAATGTAATGATGGTGAGTAAAGGGGAGTTGTATTTACCTTCAGATTATACAATGACCAAAAAAGGCGCCAAGGCTTTGATACAACACGAAATTGGCACCCATGCCCTTACCTACTACAATGGATCGCAACAGCCTTTAAGTCAGTTAGCATCTGGGCTTGCAAACTACGATGCCTTACAGGAAGGAATTGCAGTACTCTCAGAATATTTATGTGGAGGGCTGTCCGGAAACCGGCTTCGTATTTTAGCCGGACGTGTGGTAGCTGGAGCCGCCGTGCTGGATGGAGCCGATTTCCACCAGACGTTCTTTAAGTTGTATTCCAAATACGATTTTACCAAAGAGCGGGCTTTTAATATTACATCAAGAATGTTTCAGGGAGGTGGCTTTTTAAAAGATATAATTTATTTAAAAGGGCTGGTAAAACTAAGAGATTACCTGGTAGCCGGCGGAGATTTGGAGCCACTGCTTGCAGGAAAATTTGCATTAAAACACGTAGGTGTTATTAAAGACCTTACAGACCGGGGACTGGTACAACCCGCCCGATTGCGTCCCAGATATTTTGAAGAAAAGAAATTTGAAAAAAGATTAACTAAACTAAGAAAAGGCCTCGCCCTTTCAAAAATGATATAACTATGAAAATATGTTTTGTAATAAGTGATATTGCCTCAGAACCTGTGGGTACTTCGGTAGTATTAATGAAAAAAGTACATGAGCGGGGACACACTCTTTATGTTATGGGTGTGGGCGATTTTGTTTTTCACCACGATGCGCCTATGAGTATGCGCTGTAAGCAAGTGAAAAAGAATTTGGAATACAATACTGCTGAAGAATTCTGGACACAGGTACAGGAAGATACCCGAAAAAGAAAAGTAATCACCAGCGAAGATCTGGATGTATTATTTTTAAGAAATAACCCTACCGAAGAGGCCGATGACAGGCATTGGGCAGAGCACAGTGGGATTGCCTTTGCACGCATGATTCAGCAAGAAGGCGTGTTGGTACTTAACGATGCATTTGCTATGTCTCATGCTTTTATAGACAAACTGTATTTTGAAGAATTACCTTCAGCAATTAAACCAGATAGCCTGGTAACCCGGAGTATGGAAGACCTTACCAAATTCTGGGAAGATTCCGGAAAAAAAATGGTGCTAAAACCTTTGGAAGGCTCCGGAGGACAAAACGTGTATTTAATAGATAAAGACCGTAAAAACCTCAATCAGATTTTTGAAACTATTTCAGAAAAAGGCTATGTAATTGCTCAGGAATTCCTTCCTGAAGTTTCCAAAGGAGATGTGCGTATTATCCTTATGAACGGAAAAGTACTGGAAGAAGACGGACAAAAAGCCGTAATACGCCGCGTAAACAGCGATAAAACCGAATTTAGAAGCAATCTTGCTTTAGGAGCCAAAGCCAAAAAGGCAAAGCTCACCAAAGAAATGGAGCGTATTGTAGCAATAACTGCCCCTAAACTCATTGCCGACGGTCTCTTTTTTGTGGGACTGGATGTAGTAGACGACAAATTAATTGAAATAAACGTATTAAGCCCGGGAGGATTGGATTACTGCGAAGCTATTGGGTTGCCAAATTTCACTACTACAGTTATAAAAGCCATTGAGCGTAAAGTAGAATATAAAAAACTATATGGCGACACCCTTACAAACAAGGAGTTAGCAACCATGGAGTAACAGAAATGACACAACAAATATGGAAGAGTATAACAGAATTTTAGGAAGCTATACAACCAATAAAAAGGGCCCCTTGCTTTTTGTCACCGCAGCAGTTCACGGAAATGAACCAAGTGGTGTAAAAGCATTGCAGCGTATATTTGAAATTTTAAATACTGAAAAACCACATATAAAAGGCACTATTGTAGGGGTGGTGGGAAATGTAGCAGCACTTCAAAAAAAGGTTCGGTTTATAGAGGAAGACCTTAACAGAACCTGGACACAGGAAAACCTACAGCAAAAAAACAAAGACACTGCCGAGAAAAAAGAAATGTTTCAGCTCATAGAAACACTTGAAAATGTATATAAACCTCATCACACCGAACGCTATTTTATAGATTGTCATACCACATCTTCCGCTAGCCTGCCGTATATTTCGGTACAGGAACTGGGAAAAAACGATACGTTTGCACACCAGTTTCCTATACACGTAATTCGTGGATTTTCAGATATTGTAAACGGAACTATTGATGGGTTTTTTAGCAAGCAAGGTATCACGGGATTTACCGTTGAAGCTGGACAACACGAAAGTAAGGAGAGTGAAGCCTACCACGAAGGCGTTATCTGGATTGCATTACAGGAAGCCTGCGGACTTAATTTTGACGCCTTACAGGACATTCCCCCGGCAGTTTTAAAAACAATGAACGGTACTCCCCCACAGAAAACATTTAAAATTATCCATCGATTCGGGTTGAAAGAAGAAGATGATTTTAAAATGCAACCCGGATTTGAAAACTTTCAGCCCATTCAAAAAGGAGAAAACCTGGCTACATTAAATGGCACACAAATTAACAGCGTTTGGGATGCCTACATTTTTATGCCCTTGTACCAATCGCAAGGAAATGATGGTTTTTTTGTTGTTACAGAAATTTAAGGAATATACTTCTCTTTAAGCAAAGTGCTTCTCAGGAAGAATTATAGTGAAAAAGTTCTGGTATAATCTAGTATTGCATTTATATCTTATATCTTGCAACTTTTGCTTCCGCAATTAATAATCACAAAAATTGTATATGGATTTTACCAACCCGCTTGTTTATGGGGTTCCTTGTTTTTTAGCATTTATCGCTCTGGAACTTACCTACAGTAAAGTTTTTGACGATAAAAAGCTTTACAAATGGAAAGATCTAATTGCCAGTGTGTCCCTTGGTATCGGGTCGGTTATTCTGGGGGCTTTGCTTAAAACGGTTTCTGTAATAGTGATCTTTACCTTTGCTTACGAAATTTTTAATCCGCTTGTAGATGGCGTTCGCACCAATATCATGGGCTGGGAGTCTTTTGGATATGCCTGGTACGTCTGGATTATTTGTATGTTGCTGGACCATTTTACCTATTATTGGTTTCACCGTCAAAATCATATGGTGCGGTTCCTTTGGGCGGCACATATAGTACATCATTCGTCTAATAAGTTTAATTTAGGCACAGCAGTACGGAACGGTTGGTTTACGCTATTCTACAAACCATTTTTTTACGTATGGATTGTCATTATTGGTTTTCCACCAGAAATGCTGGTAGTTTGTTTAGGAATTGAAGCGTTGTGGCAATTTCAGTTACACACCCAATACATCAAAAAAATGGGGTTAATTGAAAAATTTGTCAATACCCACACCATGCATCAGGTGCACCATGCCTGCAATATTGAGTATATAGATAAAAATCACGGCGGTTTTTTAAATGCTTTCGATAAAATTTTTGGAACCTGGAAAGAGCTGGACGAAGCCATTGAAATACAATACGGTGTTACTTCTCCACCAGATTCCTACAACCTGTATATCATCCTTATGCACGAATACCAGAATATCTGGCAGGATATGAAAAAATCTAAAAACTGGTATCACAAATTTATGTATGCCTTTGGTCCTCCAGGCTGGAGCCACGATGGCAGCACTTTTACTATAAAACAAATAAGAAAGCAAGTTGCTGAAGAAGCACTGGAAATAGAAGAAGCCGAAGCACTAAAGGTTGCTTAACCTAAACCCCCTTACCTACATTCATTTTTCGCTGAGAGAGGAATAAAAAAAGCTATTGCATTTTAATTTCGATTTCAGTTTCGATTTCGGTTTCAATTTCAACTTATGGAAGCCACTTCTTGTCAAAACTAGGCTTGCGCTTTTCTAAAAAGGCATCACGCCCTTCTTTTGCCTCATCGGTCATATATGCGAGTCGGGTAGCTTCCCCGGCAAATACCTGTTGCCCTACCATGCCATCATCGGTTAGGTTCATGGCAAATTTCAGCATCTTAATACTTGTGGGGCTTTTGCCGAGCACTTCCTGCGCCCAGTCAAAAGCAGTTTGTTCCAGTTGCTCGTGCGGAATTACGGCGTTTACCATTCCCATCTCAAACGCTTCCTGGGCGGAGTAATTTCTTCCGAGGAAAAATATTTCGCGGGCCCGCTTCTGCCCTACCATTTTAGCCAGATAGGCACTTCCGTAACCTCCGTCAAAACTGGTTACATCCGCATCGGTTTGTTTAAAAATGGCATGTTCTTTACTCGCAAGCGTCATATCGCATACCACGTGCAAGCTATGTCCGCCACCAACAGCCCAGCCTGGTACAACGCAAATAACAGCCTTTGGCATAAACCGAATCATGCGCTGGGCATCCAGAATATTTAATCTGTGATAACCATCGTCCCCCACGTAACCCTGGTGACCTCGTGCTTTTTGATCCCCTCCACTACAAAAACTCCAGATCCCGTCTTTGGTAGAAGGACCTTCAGCCGACAATAAAACTACGCCAATACTGGTGTCTTCCTGCGCATCGTGTAGCGCGTCCAGCAGTTCGGCAGTAGTTTTAGGTCTAAATGCATTTCGTACATCGGGGCGGTTAAAGGCAATGCGAGCCACATTGTGAGACTTCTTGTAGGTAATATCTGTATATTCTTTGGCAGTTTTCCAGTTGGGAGTCAACATAATTGTTATTTTTACGGTAAAGATACTTCATAAAAATTCCAAATGAAAAATTCCAAATTCCAAATCTGTTTGCAGCAGCTTATTTTTAGTGTAGCTTTTTTTATAAGCTTCAGTTTTATTGCTACGGCTCAAGAGCCTTATCAATTCACGCCACAGATAGACCTGGAGGCAACCGACGTGATTTCACAGGGAAGAACCGGAACGTGCTGGAGCTTTAGCAGCACTTCATTTTTAGAGTCTGAAATTATCAGGCTTACAGGTAAAAAAGTAGACCTTTCTGAAATGTACACCGTACGTAATACCTATCCTAAAAAACTGGAAAATTATGTAATGCGCCAGGGAAAAGCACAGTTTAGCGAAGGCGGATTGGCACATGATGTGATGAATAGTGTAGCCAAATACGGTCTGGTACCGCAAGAAGCCTATAGCGGACTGTTTCAAAATGAAACGGGACATAACCATGCCGAATTGGTGGCCGTGTTAGAAGCTATGGCAAAAACCTATGTAGAGAACCCAGCCAGGAAACTGAGTAAAAAGTGGAAGCCCGCTACCGAAGCGGTTTTAGATACGTATCTGGGCGAAAACATCAACAACTTTACGTTTGAAGGGAAACAATATACCCCGGAAACATTTCGGGACGCCATGAAAATTGTTCCTAAAGATTATGTGACCATTACTTCGTTTACACACGCTCCTTTTTATTCAGAATTTATTTTGAATATTCCTGATAACTGGAGTTACGGAAGTTTTTACAACGTACCGCTGGACGAAATGATAACGAGCATAGACCATGCGCTCTCTAAAGGGTTTACTGTAGAACTGGATTGCGATGTTTCAGAAAAAACCTTCAGCAGTAAAGATGGTGTGGCAGTAATCCCAAAAGAGGAAACCAACACTATAAAAGCACTCCAAGGCGTGTATCCCGAACTAAATGTAACCCAGGAATACCGGCAGGATGCGTTTGAAAATTTTACTACTACCGACGATCATCTAATGCATATTACAGGAACGTTAGTAGACCAGAACGGAACCAAATATTACAAAGTGAAAAACAGCTGGGGAACCGACGAAACCAGAAATGCAAACGGTGGATATGTATACTTTAGTGAGGCGTACATGCGCTTAAAAGCTATTAGTATAACGGTTCATAAAGATGCGCTACCTAAAAACACCGCAAAGAAACTGAATCTCTAATTGGTGCGATTATTGCACACCTGTTACTATGAAACACCTATTTCTCATACTTTTTTTGTTTCCCGTATGCTGTTTGGGCCAAAACGATTTTGAAAGCAGGTATTTCACCATTACGGCAACCACCCAAACCGAACTTCCCACCCCCGCGCTTTCTGCTTTTCAGAAAAAAGTAAACACCAGTATTTATAAACAATCGCTGTTTTCAGATTTTACGAACCAGCAGGTTACAGCTCAAAATTTCTGGCAACCCGTAGATATGCTGGAGACCGCTCAAAACAGACAAGCAAACAGCAGGGTTTCCTTAGAGCGTTTACAATCCGGCTTTGCAAAAAAACAGTTATACGGCTACCAATCTGATGGCAAGACCCGTGTAAAGAATAACGTCTATCTGGACCAGCAGTATTATTCCCCGATTTATTCTCCTTACGGCTCGTATTACCGAAATAGAAATTACAGCCCCTATGCCTATCCCACAGAAAGAAGGAGCACAATTATTACTATTGGCGGCGATAACTAGGGACGCGCTGTGATTCACATATTTTAAAAAACAGAAGGCATACGCAAACAGAATACACATTGTTTATATTTTGTTAGCCCTCCTTTCCTTCCAGGCTTTTACATTTTTTGCTAGGTCGTCATTCTGTTTTTGCTATTTAAATTAACAGTCTTTTTAATATTCTGAAATTTGAAGTACTTTTAAAATTTCAGAATTTATACATCATAATGGTGCAACACAGTTCCAAAACTACCCATAGTAACAAAAACAATCTTCAGGTACTTTTTGAAGACAACCACTTGTTAATTGTAAATAAACGAGCCGGCGACCTCGTACAAGGCGATAAAACCGGGGATAAATCCCTGGCCGAAGTAGTTAAAAGCTATATTGCTGAAAACTACAATAAACCAGGTGCAGTATATCTGGGCGTTATACACAGGCTGGACAGACCCACAAGCGGCGTGGTAGCCTTTGCGAGGACTTCTAAGGCACTTACACGAATGAACAAGCTCTTTGCAGCGCGGGAAACCGAAAAAACGTATTGGGCTGTTGTTAAAAACATGCCGCCCAAATCCACCGACAGGTTGGTGCATTTCTTAAAACGAAATCCAAAGCAAAATAAATCGTATGCCCATAGTAACGAAGTGCCCGGTAGTAAAAAAGCAGCACTCACCTATTCTGTGGTAAAAGAATTGAACAACTATTACTTATTAAACATTGAACTGGAAACTGGACGCCATCATCAAATACGTGCACAATTAGCTGCTATTGGATGCCCTATAAAAGGAGATCTTAAATATGGATTTGACAGGAGCAATAAGGATGGCAGTATTCATTTACACGCAAGAAAACTTACGTTTGTTCATCCAGTTCAAAAAGAAGCACTAATTGTTATAGCGCCGCCGCCAGAAGATGCTATCTGGGACGCATGTATATAACTTTAGATTTCAAATTAACCCCTGGACACAAATTAAATATTGAGGGAATATTAAACAACATATTCTTTTCCTAACCACGTTCCAAACAGCTACTTTCAATACCTTCTAAAGCATCATTTTTCTCTCAAAATTACACCATTCCAAGAAGCGAGTAGAGATAAAAACAGATTCAAACAATAGAAACAAGCATTAAATACACAGTTTAAGTTTTAATACATATAAGCACTCGTAATGAACTGATAAATAAATATATAGAAATTATTTAATTATATTTTTAGACAAGGCTAAAAGTGGAAAGTGTAAAAAAGTTATTTAATTATTCAGGAATTTCTGAACAAATAATTGCGCTACCTCAACTCCCTTTTCTTGCCATTTTATAAAAATGAGTTATAGGTAATTTCTGTAAAAAACACCTCAAGTTTATCTTGCTTTTAAACACATCCAAAAGATTCAAAAGATTATTTAAAACAAAAATTATGGGGGATGCAAATTGACAGTTCTTAAAAATCCTGTACTCAAAAGTGTTCTAACTGTTCCAAAAAAAATGTGATATACAAATAGCTAAACACCCGAAACGGTGACTTTCTGAAATTTTATTGTTTCCCCTCCCCGCTTTTGCGATAGCACATTCAAACTTTGTTCCGTAAGTTGAAAAATACGAGCATATCCACCTGTCACCTGTGCATCGCGCATTAAAACAATAATTTTCCCTGAAGGTGTCAGCTGAACCGTACCAGGTTGCACAGGAGCAGTATGTATTTCTTTGGCAGAAAGCGTTGCACTACACGTTAATAGATATGCCATCCTATTGCTTTGGGCTGAAACTGTATACATTTGTTCTAATAGTCCTTGTTGCTGAAACAGGCTCAGCGCCTCAAATTCTGGTCCCGGATACACTTGCAGAGAAGTTTTACTAAAATTTAAAGAAGGAACAGATAAGGGGCTAGTGGTAAGGGTGCTCGTACTCTTTTTTAGAGGTAGTACATCGCCATCCGCAAGTTTTACGGTTTCGGTGATGTTGGGATAAAAACTTCGGCTTTGTAATAGTTCAGGTGTTTGTAAACCGCCTGCTACCGCCATATAACAACGCATTCCCTTTGTTGGTCTTTCTATGGTAAGCACATCATTTTTTTTAACTGAAATGGGCGTGTTCATTACCATTTCAGCAGCATTGAGCAGTACTTTAAAAGGTGCGCCTGCAACGGCAATTCTGGTCGCTTCTTCAAACTTTAAGGTAGGTCCTAACAAGGTAATTTCTAAAACCGCATCATTCATTGAATTCCCCACAAGTTTATTGGCAAACGCAGCCGAGACACTGTCCATAGCTCCGCTCACGGGCACCCCCATATTTCGGTACCCGTACCTGCCTGCATCCTGCACTGTGGTGTACAACCCGCCTTTGACAACCCTAATCATAGGCTCTGTGTTTTTAATTGATATCTTCCAGAAGAAACTTCTAATGAAATAAGCTCAAATTCGGTTTTTGAAATGAATTCAAATTGTACGGTATCCCCTGCTTTTAACAAGGAAGGCTGTTTCTTTTCAACCGAAAAAAAATTGAGAGGTGTCCTGCCAATTATATTCCAACCCCCGGGAGAATTACTGGGGTACACCCCCGTTTGATTACCCCCTATCCCTACACTGCCTTTGGCTATACTGGTTTCGGGTGTTCTTTTTCTGGGCGTATGCAATGTATCTGAAAGCCCCGTGAGATAAGGAAACCCTGGTAAAAACCCAATAAAAGCAACATGATATACAGGTTGTGTATGCAGGGTAATAAGCTGTTTTTCTGAAATGTTATGGTATTTGGCAACTGCGGCTAAATCTGAAGCAAATTCAGTTTCATAGCAAACGGGAATGGTGATGTTTTTTACTGAAGTTTCCCTGAGCGTTGGTATGTCTTTCTGAAATATCCCCTTCAGTTTTTCTTCAAATGCTGAAACATCTGTGTTTTTTTTGAAATGCACTGCCAATTCGGTATACGCAGGTGTCATTTCTATAATTACGGAAGGAAAGTGCTTTTTTAATAACCGTTCGGTGTATTGGATAGTGCGCGCTACTTCTTCCGAAATAACGGGTTCCCATTGTAGTAAAATGGTGTTTGGAGAGAGTCGAAATATTATTGGGGTTTTCATTTTTCCAATTCAAAATTTGTTGCTTTCATCTGCGCGTGTATATGCTCTAAAACCTCAACCGAATTGGGATGATCGCCGTGAATACAAAAGGTAGTAGCGGTAATTGGGATTATATCTCCCGAAACTGTAATGAGCTGTTGTTGTTCCACCAATTGCTTTAATTGTTGCCAGGCGGCTTCTTTATCAGTTATCAGTGCGTGTGGTTCACTTCGGGAAACCAACGTGCCATCGTTGTTGTAGCGTCTGTCAATAAATGCTTCAAACTGCAAGGGCAGTAAATTTTCAGCCTTATGGTGCAACACCGAATTGTAAGGCACGTATAAAACTGGTCGCACCTTTGTAGCGAGGATGGCCGCTACTACCGCGTCTGCCGTTGGTGCATCTATTGCCGCGTAGTTGTAGAGCGCACCGTGTAGTTTTATATGATGGACGGGGACATCTTCCGTTTCCGCAACGGCAAAAAAGGCCAGCAACTGATTAAAAACACACTCGGTCAACTCACTTTTAGTCATTGTGAGGAGTTTTCTGCCAAAGTGATCTTTATCCGGAAAGGAAGGATGGGCACCAATTTTCACCCTGTTTTTTTTAGCTAGCTGAATAGTTTGCTGCATAGAAATTGCATCTCCCGCATGTCCGCCACAGGCAATATTACACGCAGCGATGAGCGGGATGATTTGTGCATCATTTCCCGCACCTTCGCCTACATCGGCGTTTATGTTGATTGTTTTTTTCACTAGGTAAAAAATACTTTATACAGGCTTCTTGCCCCTAAAATTAGTGTTGCCAGCACGATAATGAGTCCAAAAATAGTTTGTAGTCTTGTGTTGCTATAAGCCCCTAACACCGTTTTTTTATGTACCACCCACAATAAAAACCCCGCGATGACAGGTAATAGCAATCCGTTGGCAACCTGCGCAAACTGGATAATTTCAATAGAAGTGAAACCAACTGAAGAAAACACCACCCCCAGGACTAAAACCACCATCCAAACCGCCCGAAAAGCAACCGATTTCAAGTTCTTTTTCCACCCAAAACAATCGCGTGCCACATAAGCAGCTGCCAAAGGCGCAGTAATTGCCGAGGTAATGCCCGCAGCAAACAAACCAAGGCTCAGCACATATTTTGAAATAGGGCCATACAAGGGTTCCAGCCCTTTGGCAAGATCGGCTGCATTGGTAATATTTTGTTGTTGAATCCCTGCTGCGCAAATAATAATAGCCATAGAAACCACGCCCCCCAGAATAATAGACACATACAGGTCTTTGCGAGCAGCCGCCAGTTGATGTGCGCCCTTCCATTTTTCCTGCACCAAAGACGCATGTAAAAACAGGTTATAGGGAACTACGGTGGTACCCACCAGCGCAATAACAGTTAAAATACTTTCTGAAGGTACTACCGGCACAAAAACACCTTTTAAAACCATAACCCAATCGGGACTGGTCATGACAGCGGCGAGCACAAACGAAAGGCTCATTACAATGACCAGTGTAATTAAACTTCTTTCAATGATTTTGTAGTTTCCGATAAACAGCAATACAAAGGCAAGTATCCCAATAAGAACACTTACATAGTTAAGTTGCAAGCCGCCAATATTTAAAAAGGCATCCTGTAAAACGGTTTGCAACCCCAATACCCCACCGCTTATGTTTCCGGCTTCGTATGCCGCATTACCCACAAGTATAGCCGAAACAATGAGTACGATTGCAGCTACTTTTAGCCACGGGGTTTTTATTTGTTCTTTTACGGTAGCCGCCAATCCTTTTCCTGAAACCAACCCTAAGCGCGCCGCCATTTCCTGCAACACAATAGTTGCAAAAATGGATAATGCCATGGCCCACAAAAGCTCAAACCCAAATCTTACCCCTGCCAGCGTACAAACGGTAACCGTGCCCGGACCAATGAATGCGGCAGCGACCAATGTGCCCGGACCGATGTTTTTAAAGGGGTTTTTCATAGTTTCGCATTCCTTTCCTCTCAAAACTACTTTTTTGCAACCATTTATCCTAAGAATGCCTTGGGATTTTAAAAACAGGTATCGGTATCGTAGTGAGCCCGTCGAAGTATCGCGATGGCCAGGGCGTCACCTCGAGCGGATTTACAAGCTACCATAAAAGGGGGATTGTAAATTTGTAGCGAGAAACCTCTCGATACACTTCGTTTGGTCTTTTTCGCTCCAAAACGAATCACTCGAAGTGACGGGGTTGAGTTTGCGGTTAGAATGAAAAAACCTGAGGTGTAACGCTAGGGCTAAATGAGCTCAAGGCGTCACCTCGAGTGGATTTACAAGCTACCCATAAAGGGAGATTGGAAATTTGTAGCGAGAGGCTTCTCGATACACTTCGCTTGGTCGCGCTTTCGCTCCAAAGCGAATCACTCGAAGTGACGGGGTTTTAGAAAACAAAAAAAAGGGACACCGTATTGGCATCCCTTTATATTTTCAGTTTTAATGCTAAGCAGGAGCAGCTGCTTGTGTGCTGTCCCTAGCGTCAATAAGACTGGGACGTTAACAAGACTATTGCTTTACGTCTTCCAGCTTTACTTCTTCGCCTTCTTTGTTTAGTAACTTCACTTCGTCAAAATCCATTTTTTTGAACTGATTGAACTGTGTTGCTGCATCCCCTACTACCAGGTACGCCATTTTGGACTCGTCCAGATACTTATTGGCTAATGCTTTATGTCGTTCCAAGGTCATGCCTTTAATAGTTTCCTCTTCTTTTTCGATATAATTAGGATCCAGGTCGTAGCTGCTCATTTCCTGCAACATTCCTAACAGGGAGAATTGTGTTTCGAAACGTCGGGCATTACTTTTTATCATGGCGTTTTTGGTAAATTCCAGATCTTCTTCGGCAATACCTTCTTTGTACTTACCAATCTGGTCCTTGAAAATTTGTACAGACTCTCCCGTAGTATTTGTTCTTACACTGGAAGATGCTGTAAAAGCTCCCGGGATCTTGCTTCCGCTAAAGCCTGTTCTTGCGCCGTAAGTATATCCTTTTTCCTCACGCAATACCAGGTTTACATTTCCGCTAAAAGACCCTCCTAATTTATAGTTCATTACTTCGGCAGGATAAAAGTCGGCATCGGTTCTTGGCAATGCTATGTAACCAATATTAATAACCGATTGTTTTGCATTTGGGATATCCACAAAATACAAACTTGCTTTATCTCGATTGTCTGCAATAGGATATTCAGGAATGGTCACTTCTTTAGCTTCCCAACGTTTTTCCAGGTCTTTTAAACTTTTAAGTGCGGTAGCTTTATCGATTTTCCCAACTACGTGAAAACGCGAGATAGACGGGGAAAAATTATTTTTATAGAATAACTGTAAATCTTCGATAACTATATCGTTTACCGACTCTTCCGAACCGCTGGTAGGGTAACTAAATATATGGTCATCTCCGTACAGCACTTTGTTGTACACATTTCTCGCTACCACGTTAGGGTTGGCTTCACTTCGTTTTATCTGGTTAATGGTCGCAGTTTTTATACGTGCAAACTCTTCTTTATCCCAACGGGGCTCCAGCAGGATTTCTTCTACCAGATCCATGGTTTTATCAAAATTTCTCGTGAGCGTATTTCCGCGAATTACAATAGATTCATTTGTAGTATACATATTAATGTTGGCTCCCAAGAGTTCTATCTCTTCCTCCAACTGTTCTGGGGTTTTGTTGGCGGTGCCTTCCATCATAATGTCTGTCATTAAGTTTGCCACCCCGTTTTTGTTCTTGTCGTCCAACAGGTGTCCGCCTTCTATTACCAGGCTAAAGTTTACCGTAGGAATCTCATTTTGTTCAATTCCATACACTTCCATCCCATTAGAAAGTTCTGCTGTCCAGCTGGAAGGAATGTTTAAGCTTGGGCTTTCGCCGGCTTCTGGTTCTACGCTACGGTCAAAATTTGAAGGGGTTTTTGCAATCTCCGTTTGGGTATCCTCTACGGTTTTGGTCACGTTTTCCTTAATCTCTTCTTCTACCACTTCGGCTTTTTCCGAATTTTCAGCAATTAATTCAACTTTGCCTTTTGGCACAAAGCTGGTCATAACATATGGTTTTCCTTTAATGTATTTGTTATACACGGCAATCACTTCTTCTTTTGTTACTTTTTTAATGTTTGCGATATCCTGCTCTATATAACCAGGGTCTCCCGCAAAGGTATTATAGCTTGCTAGTTGAAACGACTTGCTTTGAACACTGCTGATACCATTGTAAAAACCTGTTTCCAGACCTGCTTTAATTCGCTCAATGTCTCGGTCTGTTACACCTTCTTTTTCAAAAAGGGTGAAAGCTTCCTTAATCCCGGCTTCTACGTTATCCAGGTCTACACCATCGTTAGCCGTAATAATAATATGAAACTCTCCCGCCAGTTCCTGTGAACTGTTATAGGCTATGGTGCGTGAGGTTAGTTCTTTTTCTTTTACAAGCACTTTGTATAACGGAGCTTTTTTTCCCCTGGATAAAATTTCAGCAAGAAAATCTAATGCATACGCATCTTCGGTATATTGCTGAATGGTTGGCCACACCATATTTAATTGTGGAGCGGTTGCAAAATTATCTTCATGATACAGCCTTTTGGTTTCCTGAAGCGTCACAGGGCGTGGTTCTAATTTGGCAACTTCCTGACGCTTTTTGATTTCTCCGAAATATTTTTCGATCAATTTCTTGGCATCTGCCGTTTCAAAATCACCTGCCAGTACCAAGGTAGCATTATTTGGACCATAAAAACGATCGTAAAACTCACGTACATCTGCTACGGTAGCATTTTGAAGGTCTTCCAACTCACCAATTACCTGCCAGTTGTATGGGTGGTCTTCTGGGTAGATGTTTTTATCCAACACCCAGTTGGTGTGTCCATATGGGTTGTTATCTACGCGCTGGCGCTTTTCGTTTTGTACTACCTCCTGCTGATTTGCAAACGCAGATTCGGTTACGGTATTAATGAAGAAGCCCATACGGTCACTCTCCAGCCATAATACTTTTTCCAAAGCATTTGACGGAACAATCTCGTAATACACCGTGCCATCTTTCCATGTTCCTCCGTTTAAGGTACCTCCGGCATCCTGAATTTTTTTGAAAAACTGATCCTGAGGCACGTTTTCAGACTCCTGAAACAACATATGCTCAAATAAGTGGGCAAATCCGGTACGTCCTGTTTTTTCGCGGTTAGATCCTACTCCGTACTGGATAGCAACCGATACGATTGGGTCGCTCTTGTCTTGGTGCAGGATAACATCCAAGCCATTTTCCAGTTCGTATTTTTCATAATCTATTGAAAAACTGGTGTCTTCGGTGGTTGCGGTTTCTTCTGCTTTTTTATCACAGGAAATAAAGCTAAAACTCATTGCAAATACTAACGCAAGGGAGCTTTTGGTAAAGGTGGAAAAAGTCATTTTTTTGTAGTGTATTTAATTGAAGGCCAAAGATACAATCACTAATCAGCGCAACTGTTAAAGGAATGTTAAATGCCGTTAATTATCATCCATACGGCTCCTATTTACATCTTTAAAACTATTCATCTTATTCAGTTGTACTCTTATTTGGTAAAATCACTAAGTAGTGTTTTATCCAAACCATCCATCACGATCCAGAGAGCGATATTGAATGGCTTCTGAAATATGAGTTCCTGTAATATGTGCTGCAGCATCCAGATCGGCTATGGTTCTGGATACTTTTAGGATGCGATCATACGCCCTGGCTGAAAGATTGAGCCGCTCCATTGCCGTTTTCAATAATTGTAAGGAAGCTTCTTCCAATTTACAATACGACCGGATTTGCTTTACCCCCATTTGGGCGTTATAATGAATATTTTCATACGCCGCAAAACGATTGGTTTGTCTTTTTCGGGCTTTGGTAACACGTTCCCTAATAACAATACTGGATTCGCCTTTCCGGTCTTCGCTTAATTTATCAAAAGGGACAGGAGTTACTTCTATATGTATATCTATTCTGTCCAGCAAGGGACCTGAAATTTTACTTAAATAGCGTTGCATCTCTGCGGGGGACGACGTAACGGGGGCATCGGGATCATTAAAATAACCTCCAGGACTTGGATTCATGCTGGCTACCAGCATAAAGCTACTGGGATAGGTTACGGTAAACCGTGCTCTGGAAATAGTAACGTCCCTATCTTCCAGCGGTTGCCGCATTACTTCCAGTACGCTTCGTTTAAACTCTGGAAGTTCGTCTAAAAATAAAACACCATTGTGTGCCAGGGAGATCTCGCCCGGTTGTGGGTATTGCCCGCCCCCAACCAGGGCAACATCGCTTATAGTGTGGTGCGGACTTCTAAAGGGGCGCGCTGTCATGATTCCCCCTCCTTTGTCTTTGGTACGGCCTGCTACACTGTGTATTTTTGTAGTTTCCAAAGCTTCCGACAAGCTTAACGGGGGTAAAATACTGGGTAAGCTCTTGGCGAGCATCGTTTTTCCACTTCCAGGAGGACCAATGAGGATAATATTATGACCTCCCGCTGCGGCAATTTCCATACAACGTTTAATACTTTCCTGTCCTTTCACATCGCTAAAATCGAATTCTGGGTTTTGAAGGTGCTCATAAAACTCGGCTTCCATATCTACTTGGGTGGTTTCCAGAGGAATTTCAGCATTAAAAAAATTTATCACCTGTTCAATAGTAGTCACCCCAAAAACGTCCAGCCCTTCTACAATAGCGGCTTCTTTAGCATTTTGTTCCGGAAGAATAAACCCCTTAAACCCTTCTTCCTTTGCTTTAATGGCAATGGGCAAGGCTCCACGAATAGGCTGTAAAGAACCGTCCAGAGAGAGTTCGCCCATAATAATATATTCTGAAAGGGGTTGTTGTTGTTTTATCTGTGCTGTAGAAACCAAAATACCCATGGCTAAAGTAAGGTCGTAGGCTGAACCTTCCTTACGCATATCGGCTGGCGCCATGTTTAACGTTATTTTTTTACCAGGAATTTTAAAGCCGTTGTTCTGCAAAGCTGCAGCAATCCTGTAATTACTTTCCTTAATGGCGTTATCGGGTAAACCAACCAGGTGGTACCCTATACCAATATCGGTATTTACTTCTACTGTGATGGTGGTTGCTTCCACACCAAACACAGCACTCCCATATACTTTTGTGAGCATTGTTGTTACATTAAAAGGTAGGGGAGTTTTGTTAGGTCAAGATACAAAAAATGTAATTACTATGTTATCCAAGAAAAAAATACAAAAAGCTCCTTCGTTTAGTGAGATGCAATAAACAGGTAGATCCTCACACTCCTAACCTTAGCTATCCTTCCATTCCAGGGAATGCCAGCATTTCTCCCATACCAACAGTAAACAGCCAGTTTCCATACAAAGCGTGTTCTATACTTACGGCAGTAGTACTCCTATACTTTAAGTAAGTATATCCAAAAAGGAGTCCGCCAATAAATGTTAAGATAAGTACCAGAGTATTTCTAAAAAATAGATGTGCCAGAGAAAAAACAATAGCATTTAAGCACACAAACAATAGTTTATTTTTAAAAAAAACTTTATAACGTTCAAAAAAGAAAGTCCTGTAAACTATCTCCTGAGGCCATACCGACAAAAACGTATACACTACAAGGATGAGTACAAATAACCCCGGATATGTACGTGGAACATAAAACAACGCCTCTTTATCTTGAAACCATACGTACAAAAAGGAAGTGATGCTTAACAATAAAAAGGTACAGGATACACGTAGGCAAAACGACTTCCAATCTAAATTTTTCTTCATGCGAAAGCGTACGGATTTAGATTTTTTTAAGATTATTATAATATATACAAACGCTATTAGCACTAAAACAACCTTCAAATAAATATTATATTGTAAGAATAAACTTACAGGAATAAGCACGTAAAGCACTATAAACTCTAGTGCTTTGAAGAATTTGGAAAATTCACTTTTATGCATTTAAACTGTTTTTTGTTACACTTTATCGGAAAAAATTATTTTTTTATGAAATATTTAACCTATATTGCATTGAAATTTAACATAGTAATCAAAACCAATTAACATATGAAACTACTAAAACTATCTGCAATCTTACTATTAACTGTGTCACTAACTTTTTGTTCTAAAGACACTACCCCTGAAGAAAATCTGGAAACAGCCGACAGAGTTCTTGAAGGAGGTGATCCGGTAGGGTGTGAAACTGTAAACCTGATCGCAGCTCAAAATTATGACGCGGGCGATTTTACCATTTCAGAAAACGAAGACGGCGATTTAATTCTTCGTTACGAAACCATGGATGGATGGGAAATAAATGAAATTCACTTGTATGCAGGCGATTGTGCCGAAGTACCAATGAACACCCCTGGTAATCCAAAAATAGGTAATTTTCCTATAAGTGAAACTCTTGCAAACGGAACAACGGTGTATGAATACCTTCTGGATGTAGCAGACGGAACCACATTTTGTGGTTGTATTGCTGCCCATGCAGTAGTTAGTAATTCTGGACAGACCGAAACAGCCTGGGCAGAAGGAATTGACTTCCCTGGAAACAGCTGGGCCATGTTCAATGAATTTTGTGGCTGCTCTTAATTTGTTTTAAATTTTAGTATGTATTAAAGGAGGCTGTCTAAAAAGTGTCAAAATCATGAATTTGTCACATTGAGCCTGTCGAAATGTATTGATAATCAATACTGTTAAAACTTCGACAAGCTCAGTTTGACAATATGAGTACACTTTTTAGACGGCCTCTTACTTTTTGTTACACTTCTATAATTGTTGTGTTTTTAACTTCATTTATGGTAAACGAACTTGTAGTACTGCCCACGTGCTCCAGGCTTGTTAACTTAGTTACCATAAAACTTCTAAAGTGTTCCATATCTTTTACCAGCACTTTTAGTAAATAATCGTATTCACCACTCACATGAAAACACTCCATAACTTCGGGAAGCTCTTTCATGCTATTTTCAAATTTGGTAATATTTTCTTCACTGTGTTTTACTAGTTTAATATGGCAAAAAACAGTAAACCCCATTTCCAGGATAGTGCTGTTAAGTAAAGCAACATACTTCTTGATCACTCCCAGCCGTTCTAGCTTCTTAATGCGTTCATAAACTGCGGTTACAGAAAGATTAAGCTTCAAAGAAAGCTCTTTATTGGTTTGTTTGGCATCTTGCTGAAGGTATTTCAACAACAGCGTATCAATAGCATCTAAATTCACTTTTTTGAAAAATTTTCTGAAAGATATGAAATAGCAACATCATTTCAGAATAAAATTCCCTTTAAGTGACTATTTATAACTTTAAAAACTGAAATTTAATCTAAACATTGACAAATAATCTAATTGAAGTTACATTTGGCAAAAATTAAAACACCAATGAGCAAGCACGATTTTAAACCCGCAAATAACATTCAGGACCTTCAGTATTTTGGTGAATTTGGAGGTGTAAACCCTTCTATTTCAGATTCTTCCACCTATACATTTCTTTCAGCAAAAACCATGTTCGATACGTTTGAAGGCAATGCAGACGGGTGTTATTTGTACTCTAGGCATTCTACTCCTTCCAATTTATACTTAGGCGAAGCCCTTGCCGCTATGGAAGGCACCGAAACAGCAAATGTTGCTGCCAGCGGAATGGGAGCGATTACCCCTACCCTGCTTCAGTTTTGCCAGGCGGGAGATCATATTGTTTCCAGCCGCACTATTTATGGGGGAACGTATGCTTTTTTAAAGAATTTTACACCACGAATGGATATTCAAACCAGTTTTGTAGATATTACAAAGTTAGACCTGGTAGAAGCTGCGATTACACCCAGAACTAAAGTTATTTTTTGTGAATGTGTTTCCAATCCGTTACTTGAAATAGCAGATATTGAAGGGCTTGCTAAAATTGCTAAAAAACATAACCTTCAACTTCTGGTAGATAACACTTTTTCACCTTTAAGTATCTCCCCGGCCAAGTTGGGTGCGCATGTTGTCATGCACAGTTTAACCAAATTTATTAATGGTGCCAGTGACACTATGGGTGGCGTGGTGTGTGGAAGCCAGGAATTAATAGACACTCTTAGAAACGTGAATGACGGCGCGTGTATGCTTTTGGGAGCCTCTATGGACAGCCTGCGGGCAGCATCTATTCTAAAAAATTTGCGAACGCTCCACATACGCATGCAACAGCACAGTAAAAACGCCATGTTTTTAGCTCAAAAATTTGAAGCGGACGGCCTGCGAACCGTGTATCCAGGTCTTAAAAGCCACCCAGGTCATGAGTTGATGAAACGCCAAATGAACTCTCAATATGGTTATGGTGGCATGCTTACAATAGACGTTGGTTCCCTGGACAAAGCAAATGAGCTCATGGAGCTGATGCAGGAAAAAAACTTAGGCTATCTGGCAGTGAGTTTAGGTTTTTACAAAACATTGTTTAGCGCACCAGGTAGCTCTACATCTTCTGAAATACCAGAAGAAGAACAAGCTGAAATGGGTTTGACTGATGGACTTATACGATTTTCGATTGGGCTGGATGCCGATATTGAACGGACCTATGAGATGATGCGTACATGTATGGTAGATGTTGGTGTGCTGACATAAAAAAACCTGAAAAAATTTTCAGGCTCTCTTAGCATATAGATTAAGGTACTAATTTGGTAGTATTATTTTTTTGAGTCAATTAATTGCTGTACCATTTTCTTTAGTTCTTCAATTTCTTTTTGTTGTTCCTGTACGGCATTGATTAATGCATAGGTGAATTTACTGGGGTCAACCTCAAGATACTCTCCTACTTGGGAAGTTGGGGTTCCACCGTCTGCTTCGCTGGAATTGTTTTTGGCTTTGTTTACCACACGCACCATATCTGGAGCAATTTTTTGTAATTCCTGTGCAATAACACCCTGGTATACTTTATCCGTAATTTCTGTGCCACCTCCAAAGAGTGATGTGTACCTTTCATTATAAGAAAAATTGACTGGATTCACTTTCATTATTAAATCTAACCCTTCATTATATTTTGAAACATCCTTTTTAAGACGTTTATCTGAAAATACAGCCCAGGCTCCTCCTCCTGTTTTGTTTGCAGTTCCATTAACAGATAAACTTGCGGTTGGGGTGCCTGTTTTTATACCAATATCTCCGCTCGTACGCTCAATTGTTAAAATATCGAGTGTAGCGGTACAAGCAGATTGTAAAATAAAATTATCGGCTAAACCCTCATAAAACATCTTGAAACCACAATAATTTGTGCTGTTTATAAAGCTAGCAACATTCTCTTCAAAAACAATACTACCAGATTCAGCTTGATTAAACGTTGTATTCCCAACCACAACATCAGGTGTCGTACTAGCAACTACAACTTGCTTAATCCCTGGTGTAGCTTGGTCTCCAACAGTTAAGCCACCTGAAACTCTCGTTCCCCCATTTACGTGAAAGTCTTGTGTTGGACTCCCTGTACCAATTCCTACTCTATTTAATCCTGCATCAAGAAAAAACATGTTTGCATTAGCATCGGACTCAACTCTAAAATTACGATCTAATCCCTGTTCATTGAAAACTGACTGTGAATTTGCATCTAAGTCTATAGAAGTTAAACCATTTTCCATAAGCCTTAGTCTACCATCGTCACCATCGTCTAACAATTGGGCTAAGATTGTACCTGAAGTATTCTCATCTCTCCACTCCACATCTCCTCCAAAAAGAGAAGTGCCATTATCCAAAATAGAAAAATGATTTATCCCATAATCTTGTACACTAAAATCGCCTGTGTTATTGAGGTTGATAGTTAAACCAAAAGTTTCATTTGTAATTGTTGTATTTTCAAGTAGCGTACCTCCTAACCTAATATTATCCGCATTGGTGGTAAGCCCATTTTCTGCAACTGCATTTATAGTGGCAGAACCAACACCAGCACCACCTATGAGACCATTTCCAGCAACAACCGCTGTTATATCACCATCGTTTGGTATTTCCCAGGTAGCATTACCTGTTGCATCTGAAGTTAACACTCTACCTACAGCTGGGTTTCCTCCTCGTATCTGTATGTTCCTTTCCAATTGTAATCCGCCAGCTTCTAACTTTGAACTTGCCAGTGTTCCATCACCAAAAAAGCGAGTCACACCACCATACGAGAAACCATTCCAAACAGGGTTAGCATCATCTAACTGAATGTTCTGGTCTCCCGCTTGTATTTCTATATTACGTACTCCACCTGTGAGAAGGATATCACCAACTACATGTAATTTATCTCCTGGAGTGTCTGTGCCTATTCCTATTCTATCGTTTGTTGCATCTACAAAAAAGGTGTTGGTGTCTACATTTAAGTTATTTTTAAGGGTCATTCTACCATCGGTAGTAAGACTCATAGCACCGTCACTTTTTGCATCACCAACATCTCTCCATATCCATCCGCTATCAGCATCATTATTCATACTAAAGGTCATCGCAAAATCATTCAAATATCCATACGTCATCGCATCATTCATACCTATTGTATAATTTGCATTATTCCAAACACGTAATTTGTCATAACTAGTGACAGGAGTTGTAATCAACGTAGTTACATTATCTATGACATTGGTAGCTAAATCCAGCGTTGTTGTAGCGGTATGGTTTCCTAAGTTATCAGCTATAGGTGCGGCACCTACTTCTGTCCAGAACATACCATCCCAATACACAAAGCCTTCAGCAATAGCATTCGCACCAACTACTGCAGTAGTATTGTATACCATGGTACTGGTTGCCAATGCACCTCCCTGCGGATTAACTATTGTTGTAATATCGTTATTTCCTGAAAGTGCAACGCGAGGGATTAACACACCATTGTTGGTGCTATTTATATCTAAGGCTCCTTCTGGGATAATTGTGTTTACTCCTACTTGAGCATACAAGGAAGTACAAATAAAAATTGTGAGAAGTATTACTATATGTTTCATAATATGAAGTTATTAAGCTTATTTTAACTAAACTAAAATAACTTATATTATGTGGTATAAAATGGAAAAATACAAAATATAGTTGAAGTGCAAAATAAAGAGATGAAATCCAATATTTTCTGAAGTTATCAATTAAAAAAATATGAAATATTGAATAAAATACTATGAATTCATTGAGTTTAATAATGTATCATTAAACGAAACTCTTTACAAAGTATTAGTTCAATTAATCTATTTTGCTTTATTCAGTAAAGTTAAAACCATAGTTTTCAGCGCTTGTATTTCTCTTTGTTGGTTTTCAATTTTACTATTGGTTTCATTAGTGTAATTGAATACTTCTTTTTTAATAGATTCAATTTCAGCTTGTTGATTTTCAATTAACTCTTTAGCTTCTATAGCATAGATAAATAATTCTTCTATTTTCTCTAGGTTGGTTACTGAAAGCTCAGAGAGGTTTATTTGCATATCATTCTCTTCCACTTCAGCATACGACTTTACACCAGGTAGATGCCCATTTTCTAAAATAAACGTTTTAGTTTCCGCTAAGGAACGGAAATTATAATCTGGATTTATTTCAGATTCATTTTTAAAATATTTTTCAAATACATAGTCGGGATAGGTTGCCGTATCAGTAATAATATCACCATTTACATTAACATTGCCTACAACCGAGAGTACCGTAGTTCCTGTTAAATCTACCTCTACCACGCTCGTGCCGGCACTTAAAAACCGAAACGAATCATCTGCATCGCTATATTGTAACCCATATGTTGAAAATCCTGTTGAATGTGCAAAAACCATTCTATCTGCATTTGAAATTCCTGAATCGAACATATACATCATAGCAGGAGGCGTTCCTGCAGTTGCAGGAAAAGTAATGCTGGTCTGGTCACTGGTAAAAACAATATCATCGGTTGCAGTTGCAAGGTTTAAAACACCTCCGGTTCTTGTCCAGTGTGAAGCAGCAAGGTTATTAACCCAGCTTACATTTCCCAAACCATCGGTTTGCATAATTTGACCATTGGTACCTCTTGCAGCAGGAAGAATATAGGTATTTCCAGCAATAGTACCTACAGAAACTCTTCCAAGAAAGTAGCCTGCATAGCTTCCAATTTTTGTAGCACTACTATATACTCCATAATGAGTTCCGCCTGCCGAAGAAAATATTCGGTTGTACGTTCCATATTTGTTCCCTGTACCTGAGCTATTTCCTGCATGGCTATTATAGGTGCCATAATGATCTCCATTTCCTGGGTTTTGCATACTATTGTACACCCCGTAGTGGTCTCCATCTCCTGTAGTATTTATAAGGTTACTTGTACCATATTGTGTTGCATTTGTATTTCCTATTAAATTATTGCTTATACCAAACTGTATAGCATCGTTATTGTTAGTTATAATATTAGACACCCCTATTTTAGTACCCGTACCTGTAGAGGAAATATCGTTGTAAGCTCCATAGTGTAGTCCTCCTCCCGACCCATTAACTTCTATATAACTACCATAGCGAGTACCAGAACCAACACCTCCCAATCTTGCCCAGTTTCCATAATGCGCTCCTGTTCCGGCACCATTTAAAACATTATATGAACCATAATGCAACCCGTTCCCACTGTTGTTAACTACATTTATAGTTCCTAGTTGAGCCCCATTTCCAGAACCAGCTAGTTGAATTTCAGTACCGTTGTGTGTACCACTTCCATTTCCCTCTAGTCTGATAAACGCTCCGTAATGAGTGTTATTTCCAGAATTTGTTATGTTTATATAATTTCCTGTTTGTTGACCAGAACCAACATCTTCCAATCTAACCCAGTTTCCATAATGTGTTCCTGTACCAGTTCCTCTTAGTACATTGTAAGAACCATAATGCAAGCCATTCCCGCTATTATCTATTACATTAATAGTCCCTAATTGAGCTCCTCCTCCTGTTCCTGATAATTGAATCTCGGTACCATTATGTGTTCCTGTTCCAGTTCCTTCTATTCTGATAAACTCTCCAAAATGGGTGTTGTTTGAAGTACCATTCATTAAAACAGAGACTCCACGACCTCCATTTGATGTAAGAATATCTAATGGAAAATCTGCTGTATTTTTTCCAATAGCAAGATTGCCCATCGTAAATTGGTCATCGTTAATATTATCTGGTGCTGTAGTTGTTCCTTCTTCGTAAAAGTCGTGATCACTGTTACCTAGCGTTGAAGCATCTATCCAGCCTATCGTCCCTGCTCCATCGGTTTGTAATACTTGGTTGGATGTACCATCTGCGACAGGAAAGGCATAACCTGTTGTAGTTGGATTCCCTATTTGAAACTCCCCATTGGTACGTAATATATTCCCTGATGCTGTGTTATCTGCGCCAAATTCACCATAAATTAGTGCGTTATTTACATCGGCATCTGAATTTTCAATATATAATCTATTACTTCCAGTTTCAAAATACCCAGCATTATATCCTACTGTCACATTATTACTTCCAACCGAGTTTGAATACAATGAACTTGAACCTATTGCAGTATTCCTAACCCCAGATGTATTAGAATATAACGAAAGGTTTCCCATAGCAGTATTAAACCCTCCTGTAGTTGTAAGTAACATCGAATCGTTTCCTACAGCAGTATTATTACCTCCAACGTTAGAATACAAAGCTCTGTAGCCAACTGCAGTATTGTATTGGGAGTTTACTAGCAAATTTAAACTATAAGCCCCTACAGCAGTATTATACCTTCCATTTACAGGTTGAAAATTCATGGAGGAAAATCCTATAGCAGTATTTAAATAGCCTGTGGTATTATTTTGTAAGGTTCCTCGTCCTATAGCTACATTTTGATACCCCGTAGTATTGCTAAATAAAGAATAGCTCCCCATACCAACATTCTGATTATCACTTAAATCGTCATTTGCTCCAGCTTCCAATCCTAAAAATACTGAAGACCCATTATCGGTTCCATCGGCATCACTTTTACCATCTATAAGGTCATTTATTTTTTCTACACCTGTAAGACCTACCCATGACGTAGTAACCTGGTTCCAGTGATAAAACCCCTTAGATGGTGTACCATTTCCGCTTAAATACAGCAGCATGCCATCTTGTGTTGCCGTGGGATTAATTACTGGAAATTCATCTGCTTTTGGTATTAAAACACCATCTGAATTTGTTGGCGCACTCTGGTTAGAGGAACGTATATCTAATAATGCATGTGGACTTGTGGTTCCAATTCCTACTTGAGCTTGGATAGCAATGATAAAAAAAAGAGAAGCAAAGACGGATAACAGTATGTGTTTCATTGTGGAACAACTTTAGTGTTTATACTACACTATAAAACTGCACTTTTTATAATAATAAAAGCCTAACCCTATGGGTTAGTATTTAAAAATTAAATTTCAATTTTCTGAAAATGAAGTGTTTATGATTTAGCAAACAAAGAAGAGATTGTTTTGTTTGCTATGTGCAGCTGAAGAAACATTAGATAGACTCTAACATATACTGAAAGGCTTCTTTTCTATTATTTACACCCAATTTACTATATGCATTTCGTAAATGAAATTTTACAGTACTTACCGTAACAAAGAGTTCTTTTGCAATGGTTGCATTGGTCTTACCCGCAATACATAGTTTAAGAGTTTCAAACTCTCTTTCGGTAAGATGGGTATGTAACTTCAAATTTAAATCTTCCATATTTAAGTCTACAGAAAGTTCAGAAGGACTTTTATGTAATTCCATAAAACGTTTTTGCAGGGCTTCAACCTGTAACATTTGTGCTTCACGTTCTGCTTTTACCTTTTTGTGCTTCGTTATAAAGAGCAACAGTAAAATTAAAATTATAACCACCCCACCAATGGTACTAATTAATAGTTCGTTTCTTGACTTTGCCAGTTTCGCATCATTTAGTTTGCTTTCAAAAGTAAGGTGTTGTATTTCCTTTTCTTTTTTTGCAGTTTCATATTTGGTTTCCAAAGCAGCAACACGAGCTTTTACTTCTACATTACTTAATGAGTCTGTAAGGGTTATATATGCATTTCTGTAGGCTAAGGCCTTGCTTGTATTGCCTTCTTTTAAAGCGATGTTATAGAGTATATCA
>PANU01000102.1 GCA_002707745.1 Flavobacteriaceae bacterium | reverse complement strand
TCGGCGCTGACGGCAGTGACGGTCATATCGACTGCATTCACATGTGCTATCTGGCATTGGAGCGGATGGAGGTTGACGCGCCACCGTTTAAGCAGGCTTGGTACGAAGCAAGCAAGTGGGAGATCTGTCGAGACCTTATGCGTTGGGGTTCCCGAGTAGATCGGCCTCAGTATGATGGGGATATTCTGCTGCTACCGCAGCAATCCTGGGCATTTGCAGTCACATGGCAGACGGGAATCTTGTACGTCAATCGAATGTCGGAGAAGGTTCAGTGGTCTTCGGCCCGTCTGTTTACGACTTGCCCCTGCTTCCGTTCGAGAAAGAGTTAATCAAGACGATTGGGATAACGGAGAAGGAATATCGCAAGTTTGCTGCTGAGGTTAAGCGTCGTGGAGCGGTAAGACCTGCTGAGTATGCGCATATACCAGATATTCAGGCAACTGGTTTAGAACCAGGAACAGTTATTTTAATTAACCTTGCGATTTCGCTTGTACTTGGTGGTGTTGCCTACCTGCTGACACCAAAGCCGAAGATGCCTGAGGCATCAAAGCGGTCGCAGCTTGATTTAGGAAGCGTCAATGCAGGCAACCGTTTCACGCAAAGCCGGGGCTTTGACACGCTTAACGAGCTTGCGGATTACGGCGCACCTATACCCATCATTTTTGGTCTTTACAACGAAGCGCAAAAGGTTGGCGGGATGCTCGTCACGCCAAAGCTGGTATGGTCACGGATGTTTAGCCATGGAACGCAGCAGTCAGCCAAGCTGATGTTTGTTGTGGGTGAACAAGGTTTCGCTGACGATATTGCACCTGATGGCATTTCGGTGCCGGATCTTGAAGGCATTTTTCTTGGCAATAATGCACTGGATGTTATCCACGAAGACTTTTTTGCTTTTTATTGGAAGAAGAATACAACCACTTCGCTTTTAGGCCCTCGCATTAAATTTCGCAATAAAATTTACGGCACTACTGGCAGCCCAGATGCAGGAGACCCTGCACAGTTCTCAGCCATTGATGATGACGCATTTATGTGTCCAAGCAACATTGCTGACAATAAAGAAGATTTTTGTCATGCGTACTCTCCATCAAACAACACGCAATTTGGAATGTTTGCAGCGATTCCAAATGGCAATGGTTATAGGGTTAATTACGAAACAGTTAGCATTATCGACGGCACTGAAAACAGTCAGGCTCATGCGCTTACGCTGCGTCGCATGAAAATTGTTGGCGACAAAGACCGCAACATTAATATAGGGGACGAAGATCTGCTAAAAGAAGTACGCAAGCAGGATCAGGAAGGAGAAGGGCGGCAATACAGCCCAAGGATGGGCCTGGTTCGTTTGATTAAGCGCAATAATGGCGGTCAAATTACAGTAGATGGCGATTTTTCGGGTGAGCTGAAAGCTGTTGTAGACGTAAGGGCGAATGATCAGCTTATATTTCAAATCGATCCGTCAAAAATTGATGAAGACAAGTATCAACGCAGCAACAATAGAGGAGGCGAAAATGTTGACGATATAAACTCAACCGTCATCGCAGAACAGCTTGCGGCTGACGACGCCATGCAGATTGGTGAAAGGTTTGCTATTGGTAATACTCTTTGGAAAGTAACTGATAGAAAGTTAGACCGTTATGAGCCTGACGATAATCAAAGCCAATTTATTACTCTGCGTTGCCTTGATTCAGATGAATCACGGCAGAGACAAGTAGGCCTTGTAAGTCTCAAAAATGTAATTCAACCTAGTAAAGATTTTATTGCCGATGGCGGAGGTATAGGGGCTGGATTTTTCCCTCTGACTCGTATTTCTACAGGCTTGGTTAGAAATAACAGACCTGCTGTTGTTACTGAAATCGGTTTCAGAAGCAAAGTTTTTCAGCGCTTAAATGGTTTATGTTCCTTTAATAGCGTTCCAACTCCTGGCGAGCTGGATCGGTTTGAGGACGAGGAAGTCACTGTGCGCTCTGGAACGTACACGGGAACGATCAAAAGATCTTCCGTGTTCCAGGTGTTTGTGCGTCAAGCCGGGCTGGATGAAAACGGAAACGCATTTATTTTTCAGCGCATAGATGAGTATTTTGTGGTCACGGGCAGCAAGCCTGTTGATCAATATAATTTTCTTCGTTTTACCCATCCTAACAATCTGCCGCCCACAGAATTTGAATACAAGTTTGTAAGCATTCCTGCCTCTGAGTTGCGAGGTATTTCAGGCGAGCAAACTGTCTACAGGCTTTCAGCTTCTATTTCTAGCGAGAAAAAAGACTTGCTGCGTGTTAACGCTGATGTGCCTGGTATTGGAAGATTCGTGGTTGCCTTTAATGGAATTGAGACGACCAAAAAAATGATCGCTCTCAACAAAGAGTTTACGCGAGGCTCTTCAACGGTTACTACCCCTGGAACGGTGAGCAAGCCTCAAGGCGTAAGCCGCAGCTTTGCGTTGCCGCAGGATCAGCCAGGAAACATTGTTACAGCAGAAGCCATAGAAAGAGAGGTAAATATCTCCAACAGTGACAATATAATTTCAGGAAAGAACGGAGCGTTTTTCCATACAATTTTTGGTAGTTGTGACAACGACCCAACTAACGAGGGTGGTCGTAAAACAATCCAGACAAGAGAGATTTTAAGTGCTGACAAACGTCGATGGATGGCCGTTAAGTGGACGGTAGAAAAAGCCAGACTTCCTGAGGGTCATTATGCACGCAATAATGGTGCAACTTTTACATGGGCTTGGAGGGGTACTGAGGTAGTAGGAAGTTCTGACGGTTATAGCGTTGGCGATCAAGTTGAATTTAAACGGGGCCTTGGAGCGACTTCAGGCTCAGCAAGCGCATACCCTAGTTCTAATCCATTTGTGCCCAACAACCCTGGTGGGACGATGACGTTCTCCGGCCATAGATATAGGGTGACGGATACTGACAGCAAAGAATTTGCTATTGGCAAAACGCAAGGTTATTACTACGAAGTTTTTGGGAATGCCGCCAACTTAGGGGTTGGTCAAAGCAAGACGATAATTCGCAATTATCCAAATGGCCCCAGGAAAATCAAAGTACAAATGACAGCAACCGTCAGAACTTTGACTGATCATTTTAGTGGCGAAACGCAGGGCTGGAACCACCCTGAGACAATCACAGTGGATCAAGGTTCGGACACTACAAGCAACTGGAATGAGGGGGATACTTATGATGACCTTGTAAGCGTTTCGTCTGACAATCCTTTTATCACTTCTTTTTTGCAAGTCGGGTTTAGATATAGCATTGGGAACGTCAAAAGAACAGAAGCGCAAAGCACCACGTCGGGTGGAACTGAATTTGAAAGCCAGAGTCAGTATGCAGACTTAAGTCTTTACAGAGGCTTGGTGCAGAAGTCAAACGAATCTGAGCCTGAGCACAATATCGTTTACGTCAATGAAATTGTTCCTAATGAGATAGTTCCTCTCTATAACAATTTGACGATTGCCGGTTTGTCGCTGAAGGCAAGCCGTAATTTTACAAGTTTGGATCAGATGCGTGTCTGGCTTGGCAGCGGCCTGCACGTCAAAAGGCTGCATCCTGACTTGTCTGTTTACGACTTGGGAGGCCTTCTTGTTAATGGACAGGCTTCTGGCCCCAGCAATCTATTCACCGATTTGGTCTTCTATTTGCTGACCAATCAGATGGGTGGAGCGGGAGGATTGCTAAAGATGGATGAGAGTAATCCAAAGTTGCTTAATCAGGACGATTTTGTAGAGACTTCGCGCTTTTTGCACGCACAAAAGCTGTTCTTTAATGGAGTGGTTGGAGATAAAACCAACCTTCGTCAATACATCACCGACGCAGCACCTTATTTCTTGTGCAATTTTGTCATCATGGATGGCAAGTTTTCACTTAAGCCCGCCATTCCTCACATGGCGGACAGTGGTCTGATTAACCTTGGTCCGGTGCCGATTGAGCAGTTGTTTACTGCTGGCAACATCCTTGAGGACAGCTACAAGCTTGAATATCTGAGAAGCGAGGAACGTAGGCCCTTTAAGGCAGTTATGCGCTACAGGCAAGAAACTAAAAACAAGCTGCCTGAGGAAAAGGTTGTGGAGGTCAAGCTGCCAGGGCAGTTGCAAGAGCACGACATCAGTCTTCTGCCTCAAGAGCAGTTTGACTTAACCCAGTTTTGCACTTCAGAGGATCACGCAATCAAGGTCGCCAAGTATTTCTTGGGTATCCGCAAGCTGGTCTCGCACACCATTAGCTTTTCAACAACCGTGCATGGCTTGAGCTTGCGTGCAGGCTCTTACATCAAGGTCATAACGGAAGCTACTCCTTACAGCGCAGCCAATACAGGCACAGTCAACAGCAGCGGCGTTGTCACCAGCGTCAGTGAGCTGGCAGATGGAGAGTACAACGTTTCATATTTCAAGACTGGCTCGCAAGACGTGGAAGAAGGCGTCATGCAGGTGTCAGGCGGAATTGTTGCTGACAGCACGTTCCATGACACGGTTTTTACAATCAAGAGCACAACCGTTTCGCAGAACGTCTACGTCGTCGAGCAACTGACGTTTTCTCAGGAGGGAACGGTGGACATCGTTGCTTCAGAGCATCCTTGCGATGATGATGGTGTAAGCGAGCTTGCGAAACTGATCGCAGGTGACTCTGTTATTACGGTTCGTTCCTAATGGGTTTTCCAATCCTCAAGCCTTCTAGCCGTAGCTATGACCCCGGAAGCTATCCGGTCAAGACTTTCAAGGCTCAAAACGGTAAGGAGCACCGGATTCTGTACGGCAGTGAAAGGTCAGACGTAAAGCTGAGTTTGTCCTACGCAAACATCGGCGATCCAAACGCTGAGCTTTTCCTTGATCACTACGACGAAGTGCAGGGGACGTTCCAAACTTTTTTCTTGCCGGGGCAGGCATTAGGAGGCTGGAGCGGAAATGACGATGCCTTGAAGCCCGCAGCTACTGAGATTCCTACTGTGACCTATAACGTCGCGGTGGTTGCCGATAGCGGCAACAAATATCGTTTTGACAACGATAGCTATACGGCTAATGCGCAGACCCTTGAGCTGACCGAGGGCACGATTTATTTGTTTAGCCAGCAGAACGCTTCTAACGCTGGGCACCCGTTCCGTTTTTCTACCACTAGCAACGGCACGCATAACAGTGGAACGGAGTACACAACTGGGGTCACGACATTTGGAACGCCTGGACAAGCTGGCTCGTACACAAGGATCCAGGTAGCAACTGGAGCGCCAACGCTTTATTACTACTGTTCTGTTCACTCTGGAATGGGAGGCCAGGCAAACACGCCTGCGGCGACAACGACTGCTTCGACATCTGCGACCCAAGCTCAGTACAGATATGAAGGCCCGCCACAGGTTGTCCAGGTGCGGCCTGGGATTAGCACTGTTACAGTAAATCTGATTGGCGTGATCTGATGGCAAAGGTCTACACCGGTAGGGATGGCGCATTACAGCTCGCTGGGACGACCCTTGCCAAGGTCGTTAATTTTCAGCTGTCGTCAAACCTAGAAACGCTTGAGACGACAACGCTAAACGAGCATATTCGTGTTTATGTGCCTGGCGTGGTCGGCTATAGCGGCAGCGCCACGTTGTTGTATTACAAAGAAGACGATGGCACATTTAACACCACCAACATTCTCAACAAGCTATATAAAACTGGTAACGAAGGCGTTAGCAGCAACGACACGGTTGAGCTGACCTTCCGTTGGATTGATGGAACGGACAACAACGACATCAAGCTGACTGCTTATATCACCAGCGCTTCAATTGGAGCGGCAACTGGCGACATTGTCCGAGCTGAGATTGCGTTCCAGGGGACAGGTGTATTGTCTACCGTAACGATCTCATGACCGTATATCTCGGAACGCACGGACAAATTGAGCTGAAGCGCGTTTTTAATGGCGGTGAATTGCAGTCAACGATTGACGTCGCTGACGTTAATGCAACGGTCAAACGGTTTAGTTTTGATTTTGAGCACGGTCAGTTAGTCACTGGCGACCAAATTGAAATTACAAGCACAGACGGCAGTGCTCTTGATTTCATCAACAGTTACACAGATTCGAGCGTAAAAAAGTTTATTTTTGTTGACGAGCTAGACGGCATAAGGCTTTACAACACTTTTGCATTAGCGGTAGCAGGTGGCACGGCTAACGCTGTTGCTCTTGCAACTCCCGGTAATGCTATTCCGATCAAAGTAAAAGTCGAAACCGTATCTGCCAAATTGCTGGCCCAGGTCAACAGCTTTGAGATTAATACTGAGCGTGAAACGGTAGACACAACCGTTCTGTCAGATGAGTTTCGTTCCAGGGTCAATACGTTAATTTCTGGTTCTGGCCGCATCAGTGCTTTTTGGGAGTACACAGGCGATACAGCTAACGAGCTGCCCATGTACTTGTTTGAGCTGGCGCATCGAACAAAGGTTGGCAGTAATTTTTCTGGGCAGTTCTATATCAAAAAATCTGGTTACAACCCAAGCGGTGTAAGCACCCGAAATGATGACGAGATCTGGTGGAACGTAGAAGGTGTTATTACGGCAGCAGCTATACAGTTCTCGCCAGATAGCACTGTCCAGATCACGGCTGACTTTATTACGACTGGCGAAATACAGTTGAGGATGAAGTTAGAAACGCCAGATGCTCTCTTGCAAGAGGACTCTGGTGACATACGCTTGGATCAAGACAGCGGCGCTAAACTGCTGTTACAGCAGGACGTTTAACCCGGAGCTAGCCGCCCATGGCTGACCTAAAAATTAGTGAGCTTAATGCGCTTGCTGGCTCCGCTTTAGCCACCGGAGATCTGGTTGCTGTTGTCGATGCCAGCGCCAGTGAAACCAAGAAACTGACTGTTGGCGATCTAGTCGCTAACGGCGTCACTTTGATCAGTGACGACACGATACCTGGCGCGAAGATTCTGTTTGCTGCAGGCGGCATTGCCACAGCAGACATTGCGGATGCTGCAATCACTACGGCCAAGGTTGCAGACGACGGCATCACGGCTGCAAAGCTTGCCAACGAATCAACAGTTGATCTGGTTACAACGCTGCCTGGCTCCGGAGCGTTTACAGGTCAACTTGCTGTCGATACTGATGACAACACCCTGTACTGCTGGAACGGGTCTGCCTGGTTAAGTCTGAAGGCTGCTGGTTCGATCAACAGTGTTGCTGGCAGCACGGTCGGCATTGTTGACATCACAGTTACGACAACCAGCGGCGCTGCCACGATTGCAGCCGTTATCAATGACACGTCTGCTGCTAACCAGTTTCTTGCTGGCCCGACCAGTGCTGGTGGTACGGCTACTTATAGGACGATTGACGGTAGCGATATTCCAAAAGCTACTAGCAGCGCCAAAGGCGGTGTGATTGTTAACGGTGAAGGACTCCGCATGGACTCCAACACCATTGAGGTTGATAACGACGTATCAGCTAGCTCAACGCATCACGTCGTCACCTATAGCGCCAAAGGTCTGATTACAGGTGGCCGTGCATTAACGGCTAGTGATCTTCCTGCTGCAACTAGCTCTGCCAAGGGTGCTGTTATCCCTGGAACGGGCTTAGCTGTTGATAGCAGCGGCAATCTGAATCACAGCAACACTGTTTCAACGGGCACCTTTACGAAGGTAACGATTGACGGCCAAGGTCATGTAACGACGGGGGCAACGCTTGCCGCTTCTGACATTCCTGATTTAGCAGCTTCAAAAATTACAAGCGGCACGATCCCGTCAGACCGTATCGCAAGTGATGCAGTTACTGCGGCAAAGCTTTCCGATTCTTCGGTCACCAAGTTCGGTGGTGCTGGCGCTACTGACAACATCGTTACCTTTCCCGACGGCGACTTCAAAGGTCAGTTCTTCTTTGATGAAAAGAACGAAGACCTTTACATCTACACCGGGCAATCGTTCCTGCCGATCACGGTTATCAGTGGCAACCTAATTAACGCTGGAACGTATAACGCCAACACGAACCTGCTGAGCAGTGTCACAACTGCCGGTTCTGCGGCTGGCTTTACGTCTGGAGCGGCACTACCTGCACCGGCTGGCACCAACCTCAACTACTACGTTGTTGTTGACACCTCAGGCACGGGCTCAGGTAACGCGCCTGCTGTGGCACTGGCTCCACCGGACATGCTGATCTCACTTGGCACGGGATCAACGTTCCAGCTGATTGACGTTTCCAACGCTATTGCTGGTCAGACTGCTGCCAACATTTCGGTTGTTCCGGTTGGCGGTGTTGCAGCTACCAACGTTCAGTCTGCAATCCAAGAGCTAGACACCGAAAAAATTGGTGCTGCTAGCCCGACGTTTACTGGAACGGTGCTGCTGGGGCAGAACGCTGTGTTGGCGTTTGAAGGTTCTGCAGACGATGCAAACGAGACCACGATCACAGTCACTAACCCAACTGCTGATCGCACGATCACGTTCCCTGATGTCACGGGCAACGTCGTAACCACTGGTGATACTGGAACGGTTACAAGCACGATGATTGCGAACGCAACGATTGCGAACGCAGACATCAGTGCAAGTGCTGAGATTGCAGTTAGCAAGCTTGCAAACGGCAGTGCGCGTCAACTGTTGCAAACGGACTCTGGCGGATCCGGTGTTGAGTTCACAAGCAACGTTGATGTCCCTGGAACGCTAGACGTTACGGGCGTAGCAACGTTCGACAGCACTTCAACCTTTGCGGGTGTTGCCACGTTTAACGCCAACATTGTGATGGAGGGCACGTCGGCTGATGATCACGAGTTGACGCTGACCTGCAACCCGACTGCTGATGTAACCGTCACGCTGCCTAATGCAACGACGACCCTTGCTGGCCTTGCTGTTGCTCAGAGCTATACGAAGGCACAGCGCGGAACGCCTGTTGCGCTGAGCGATGGGGCAACGATTGCGGTTGATTTGTCGCTGGGAAATAATTTTTCTGTGACGCTTGGTGGCAATCGCACTTTGGGCGACCCAACAAATGCCACGGCTGGTCAGTCTGGAGTAATTGTTGTCACTCAAGACGGCACGGGCTCACGCACACTTGCTTACGCAGGCAGCAAATATAAGTTTGCTGGCGGTAGTTCAAGCGCACCAACTTTAACAACTACAGCTGGAGCTGTTGATGTTTTGGCCTACTATGTGGAAAGCTCGACCCGTATCACGGTCACTTCGCTGCTGAACGTCTCATGAGTATTCCTGGAGCTGCAAGTCCGCTGTTTATTGGAGCGGCGGCTGGTGCTGCTGCGGCGTATCAGATTGATCGCAGCTTGCGGTTCAACAGCGGTGACTCCTCAAAACTTACACGTACCTTTAGTGCCAGCAATAGGAAAACATTTACATATTCCTGCTGGGTAAAAAGAACACAAACGGGAACCAAGCACAGCTTGTTTCATGCAGGTTCAACTTACTATCGCTTTGACAGTGGTGATGATTTATATTTTTATCATCCGCAGGGCAACGTAAACACTGATGCTCTTTTCCGTGACCCTTCAGCGTGGTATCACATCGTTCTTGCTGTAGATACAACGCAATCTACAGCCGCAAATAGGGTAAAAATATATGTGAATGGGACTCTTGCGAGCCTTAGTGGCACATATCCAAATCAAAACGTAGATGTTGACATCAACAGCGCAGCTGTCCACACGATTGGCAGCCAATCTGATTTTGACGTTTATCTAAACGGATATTTAGCCGAAATCCAGTTTCTCGATGGCACTGCTGTTTCTGATGCGTCTGACTTTGGTGAATACGACAGCAACAATGTTTGGCAGCCAAAAGAATACTCTGGATCCTATGGATCAACTGGATTTTATTTAAAATTTGCGGACAACAGCAGCAACGCAGCCTTAGGAACGGATAGCAGCGGCAACAGCAACACTTGGACGGTTAATAATTTAGCGGCAGTTGCTTCAACTTTGAACGGTGTCAGTTTTGACGGATCTGGAGACAGATTAACAGTAGTGGACGATGCAGATCTTGCATTCGGAACAGGTGACTTTACTGTTGAAATGTACTTTATTGCTGACACTACTAGTGGCAATGATGTCTTGTACGATAGCCGGGGTGCTACTGGTAACCCCACAGATGGATTTTCTATCGTCAGAAATGGCAGTCAGCTTAGGACATATACAAGCGGGAATTATGCAGTAACGTCCTCTACGACTTTAAGCACAGGCCAGCTGTATCACCTTGCAGTTACGCGTGAAGGTACGACTCAAAAAATGTACCTTGACGGAACCTTGGTTGGCAGCGCAACTGTAAGTAACAATTTTAGTCAACAAAAAGCAACTATCGGTTCTGATGTTAATGGCGGCGAAAGCTGGGATGGATTTATCAGTAATGTGCGACTCGTTAAGGGTACTGCTGTCTACACAGCAAACTTTGCTGCGCCTTCAACAGCATTGACCAACGTAACAAATACTGTACTACTGTGTTGTCAGTCATCTAGTTCAACAACTGCATACACTGTTTCTCCTGGGACGATTACGGCGCACGGAGACGTGGCTGTCATGGCCTATAGCAATCCACCAGCAAACGGGATTGACAGCCTGATTGACACGCCGACGAATTACACCCCTGATTCGGGAAATGCAGGCGGGAACTACGCCACTATAAGTGCAGTAGACAATGCAGGCGTAACTTTGTCACAGGGAGGCCTAGAAATGGCAACCTCTGGATGGCAAAGTTTTAAGGCAACGATTGGGGTTACGTCGGGTAAGTATTATTGGGAGACTCAAAACAAACAGTCTGCAGATGCAATCCTTGGCGTAGCAACTCAGCAGGCCTCAGTTCTTCCAAGTGGATCTATCTTTGGCTCGTCCGGGCACGGTGGAGGTGATTCAAACCCTGCGTGGACTTGGGCTGGCGCGTACAGCTACTTCAACGGCACTTCAACCTATACAGGGCAAAGCAATCATTCGGCCTCAGACATAATTATGTATGCGCTAGACCTTGACAACGGCAAGTTGTGGTTTGGCAAGAATGGTACTTGGTTTAATTCTTCTTGGGGAACTAACGGAAACCCTGCTACTGGCGCTAATGCCACAGTTAGCGGTTTAGACACAAGTTATACATATTTTCCGGCTGGCACCTGCCATAGCGGCGGCGCTATTTATAACTTTGGCCAACGCCCATTTGCTTACACGCCACCATCAGGATTTCTCAGTCTTTGCACTACAAATCTTCCTGACCCAACGATTGCCGATGGTTCGACGGCAATGGATGTTTTGACATGGACCGGCAACGCTGCAACAAGGACTCTTTCCGGACTTAATTTTACAAATACGGTTGGGCTCGCATGGGTCAAAAATCGAACTAATGCTTTGAATCACGTTATGCAAGACGTTGTTCGAGGATTCACAACAGGGAAGAAACTAGCGCCAAATACAGCAGATGATGAAGGTGATAGCGGTGCTTTGGCTGATTCCTATGGATACATCAGCGGCGCATCATCTACTGGGTTCACGATTGATAAATCGGGCAGCGGACAAGATTGGGTACAAATGAATAACAGCTCAAACAATTATGTAGCTTGGGCATGGTACGGTGGATCGTCAACGGGCAGCAACACTGATGGCAGCATCACAACTAATGTCCGCGCTAATGCGTCTGCTGGGTTTTCAATTGTGGGATATACAGGCAACGCAACGGTTGGTGCGACGATAGGGCACGGGTTAAATAGTGCGCCTGAATGGCTGGTGTTTAAAAATAGAGAAGAAGGAGCTGGCAACTGGTACGTCTATCACAAATCCGTTGGTCACACTAAATACCTGACATTAGACCGCACTCATGCTGCTTATTCGCATAGTTTTTTGAACAATACTGCGCCAACCAATTCTGTTATTACCCTAAACAACACTGCTGAAGTTAATGCTACTGGGCAAGGCATAATTTGCTATGCGTGGACTTCTGTTGCCGGATATAGCAGTTTTGGTTCGTACACCGGCACGGGAACTTCTGATAATTCAGCCCCGTTCATTTATACCGGAATGCGTCCTAGGTGGCTGCTTATAAAGAGAACAGATAGCGCCAAGGCTTGGCAACTAATGGACACTACACGCGACCAAATTAACCCGGCTGATACTAGTCTTTTCCCTGCTGGCGCTGATGCTGAGTCAGGTAATAATGCTAATTACTATATAGACATACTATCTAACGGTTTTAAAATTAGAACTAGTCACGACAGTCGGAACGCATCTGGTGGAACATACATTTACGCCGCATTTGCTGAGCATCCGCAAAAAACGGCGAGAGCGAGATGACCAGCCAAGTTACTAACACCGCGCGTGCGCGGTAACATCGTTTTATCGCCCCAGATCCATGCCTTATCAACTTGGCGACAGGACATTGGCTCTTGACGTTGCTTGGGAGCACAACGATGTCCAGTACCCAGCGAATTGGCTTCGCTTGAGCACAGAACAGGATCGTGCAGAGCTTGGCATCACTTGGGTCGATAACGAGCCGTCGTGGGCTCAGAAGTGGTATTGGGGTTATGACTCTGACGGCA
The DNA here is from genome assembly GCA_002707745.1 of Flavobacteriaceae bacterium. Lineage (GTDB taxonomy): Bacteria > Bacteroidota > Bacteroidia > Flavobacteriales > Flavobacteriaceae > Marinirhabdus. Next base: position 362 of record PANU01000102.1, on the reverse strand, counting down.
ACCTGATTCCCAAGACCTACACCGATCTGAAAGCCAACTGGATCGCTCAAACCAAAGACACGGCTTACAACATGCTGCAGCCGTCTGATTATTTGTGGCCCAAGCTGCAAGAGGCAAACAGCAGCTTTTCTGCCGCCAAGACTGCCTACACCGCATCGCCTTGGAGCACTTGGCGTTCCACCATTAGGACTGAGTGCGCTGCGATGGTTGCCAAGATTGAGGAGACCGCAAGCGTTGGTGACACGTCACCTCATGCGGATTTTGGCAGAGTGCAAGCGTTGCAGGAATACATTGAAGGCAGCAGCTATAACGTGTGGACTGCTGACCCTGACAATGCAGAGACCTGACCCGATGATCGCGTC
>PANU01000101.1 GCA_002707745.1 Flavobacteriaceae bacterium | reverse complement strand
AGGCTACTAGAAACGGATAATTGACACCTTTAATACGAATGGCCAATTCTCTGGCCAAAACACAGGTAATGACAATCCATCCAAAACTGATAAGTGATAATAGTGTACCAACCAATACTACGATAACATATACCTGTCTCGGCGTTTTTACGTAGTTGGTCAATTTGTCTATGCCTTTATTTACAAGGGGGGAAAGGGCTATGGCAAAACCGGTAATTATAATTAATACAATCTGCATACCGAATTCTAGTAGCGAATAAAAACCATCGTACCATCCTGTAACAATCTCCATGGGTTTTGCGCCTAGCCAAACAAAGGCAATAAGTCCGGTAATGATGGTGAGTAACATTGCGAACACAAATGCATTCGGCATATATTTCTCAAATAATTTTGTAGACGTTTCTCCGAATTTAGCAAGCATAATTAATTTGTTTTAGTTGTTGTTTCTGTATTTCTAAAAGCCATAGCCTAAGGCGTTAGATCATTTTAGTGACACAGTTTTTTTAGCTGGTTGTAAACTGGTTGCATTTGGTCTAAAATTTTTTTGAAATGTTGTTTTTCCCTATTGCTCATCAATACAAAAAACACAAGGTCGTTCTGGAACTGTTTATAAACTGTAGAACTTTCATCTAAATGCCAGTTATCTATTGGTAAAGTTGCCATAATTTCATCGCCTAGAGATGCTTTGGCATAATCTGCATATTGAAATCCTACTTGATTATCATCTTCATAAGCAAAGGCTCTTTCTATGCTATGGTTCCTGTTTAAATCCAGTTGGTATATTAGGTTATCCAACTCTGCATAATATCTAATGAGCGTTTTCTTTAAGGAGTCGTTGTTGATAAGATTAAGCTTGCCTGACGACGTAATATCTAAAATGGTTACTTTGCTTGGTGTAAAAGCATTGGTACGCAGCCCTTGGATATAGTTGTCTATGAGATATTCTTTGGATTTTTGCTTTTTGGGTAATTCCAAAAGAAGCGCCTTACTTTTTTTTATTTTATAGTCAGACTCTTCGGAAAGTCGCTTTATATTCTGTTTGTCAAGTTCAAAATCTTCCAGCAATCTGCAATAATAATTACCTTCTGTGGTTTTATTTTTTCGGTCCTCATTCCAGTTATTAATCTGAAGTGCGATCAATATCCCAATCACTACGAGGATAATTTCACCAATGGCATAGAGCAGATACTTTGAAAAACGATTTCCCGCCCGTACCGAGCCGTTATGTTCGGGCGGGTCGTCAATTAATCGCTTACGGATATGTCTAAAGAATTTTATCATTAGTTAGTTGTTACTACATTTTACCTGAAATTTCCTTGTCAATAGCTTCTAGTAGTGAACCGATACTTTGTGCTACTCGCTGTCCTCTGTTTTGAACTGCTGAATTTTCAAAAGCTATGGCAGCTAATAATTTTAAAAAAGCATCATCATTTCTTAGTTTGATATAGTCCTCTTGAGAAATTTTGAAATTTCCATAGTATTTCTTGCTTAGATCAAAATGCATTGAGAAGTAATCCAGTAATTTTGGTTCGCTATGCAACGCATGAAATCGCAAGCGTTCTTCCTCATATCTTTTGTAGTAGGGATATGATCTTTCATAAAGCAATGAAATATCATTTCTTAGGCTATCATTGGAAATTATTTCCACACCTTTTGATTGTAATAATTGATATCCGCTTCTGTTAGGGTCAAAATGAGGTGTAACTCTAAGAATAGAAACTACTTTAAAAATCGAATCATTGGGATATTCCTTATTCTCAATAAATTTTTTAACATCCAAGCATGCACCATTAATATCATCCATATAGGATATGTCGTCCTGTAATTCCTGAAGATCCATACTTAAATTAACATAGAGTTCTTTAAGTATTTTATTTTCCAAATTACTTATTTTTCTTTCGTCATTCCAGGTATTAATTTGTAGCGCAATCAGGATCCCGATCACCACAAGGATTATTTCGCCTATGGCATAGAGTATATACTTTTTGGTTTTCCCTTCGGAAATGAAACGTTGACGGATATGACGGAAAAATTTAATCATCTGAATCTAAATTTTGATCAATGTGTTGAATTAGACCTTTTGAGTTATGTAAGGAATATTCCATTTCATCTCTCGTAAGCCGAAAAAGAATTCGTTTAAAATTACTGATGCCTTGGAAAGAAGCTGCCAAATGTGACAAATCAACATTATCCCAGACCAAAGAATCTATAAGCCTACCTTGGTCGTGAAGGTCTGTAGACCCAAAAGTATAGGTGTTTACATACTGCGCTAACTTTTCTCTGTAATCTTTTGTAATGCTTTCAACCATACCTTCTCGGTAAAATTTACCATTGTAATAATCCTTGATATGGGTTTTAAGGGAATCATTCATTACATCAATAAGGCCGGTGTCATTTAAGCTTTTATAGGCGTTGGTATTGTAAAAGATGGGGTTGTTCCAATTTGGGTTAAATTCATTTCGAGTAATTTTCAATAAGGTATCGACAGTTGCTTTAGGCCTTGCCATACGCTCTCTTAGCGATTCATTAAATTGATATTGTTGGGTCACTTCTGGCAGATACGCTGCAATTAATAGTGAATCTTGAGCCAAATCGGTTTTTAATGCTTTTAGTGCTTTACTTAAATTGGCATTTGTTTTCCTTTCTTCATTCCAAGTATTAATCTGCAATGCAATAAGAATCCCAATCACCACCAGGACGATTTCGCCTACAGCGTAGAGTAGGTACCTGCCTGCCCGCCCGGATGAGTCGGTCGGACGGGCCGGCGAGGCAGGTTTAGAAAACCTGTTTTCTCTAATAAGTCGTTGACGGATATGACGGAAAAATTTAATCATCACTTTCTTTTAGTTCAAAATCTATTAGCGTCAAAATTTTTACAATATCTTTTCGTAAAGATTCACTTTGTACTTTTGCAAAAAGCGAAGAAGATATAACAGTCGACAGAAGATCTGCTAATTCGTTATTGGCTAGGAATGCATTTACATCGACCTGCTCTTTGGATGTACTAAAAACATTTCGTTTTGTATTCGTTTTATCCAGTAATAGGGTTTGGACCACATCCAGGCGATTCCATTTGGCAGCCGTTATGTTTCGTACCGGATAATGGTCGTATAGATACGGGAGGTAATTGTTTCTTAAAATAGAAATCCATGCTTCTTCTTCTTCAGTTACTTGCACCAGATCACTTGGCCATTTTGAGAGTTTGCTGCGTAATTCTAAATTTTGAACTAGATACAGTCGCCCTCCACTTATAAGGTCGTTCGTAATTGGATCAAACGTTGGAGCGACTGTTGTTCTGGCTAAATAAACAACTACAGAATCTCGGATTATGGTTGACGGATTGTCATGATACTCTAAGAGCATAATGCCTGCATTGACCATAGCGGTGCGCATAGAAATTTTTTCATCCAACTGGACAAGGTTTGCCTTAAATTCTTCACGAAGCTGCTGTAAAGTTTTAAGTTCTTCTTGATGCTCTTTTCGCTCTTCTTTCCAACTGTTTAAGGAGAGTGCAATTAGGATCCCAACAACCACCAGGAAAATTTCACCTATGGCATAGAGTAGATATTTAGAGAAACGGTTTCCCGCCTGTACCGAGCCGTTACGTTCGGGCGGGTCACCAATTGAGCGTTGTCTTATTTTCCGAAAAAATTTGATCATATTTTTTTACTACAAATAGCTTAACCACCATTTGTCTTTGTTAGCAGCTTTATACTTCATATATTTTTTACTGAAAGGATACAGCAGTAGTACCACTCCTATCCATACCAGGTAAACCACCTTCAATGAATACCCGTAGCTACTCAAATTAGCATTCATAAACCCTTGTGCGGTAAGGATCATATCCTGAGGGTTTCCCCCAAAAATTAGTATTCCAATTATTGCCATAAAATGAATCACCAGTACGTGTAAGAAATAATAGAACAAGGGTACTCTCCCAAACACTAAGAAGAAATCTGTAAGTTTGTTTTTAGTATTTTCAAAAGCATAGAGAAATAAAAGAGCTGGTCCTAATGTGATACAGAAAAACAATAACGAGGGCGGGTATTTGGTTACATTAAAAATAGAAAGTATCGTTTTTGTAGTGTTCTCCTGGACTACCCAAGGTGTTAAATCGCCATATATATTGAGCCCCCTTACGATGAAGAAAAATACAAGTGCTCCAAATCCCAGTCCAAGTAACCATTTTTTACGAACCTCTACCACAAAATCACGCTGATACAAAGTGCCAAATAAATAGCCTAATGCCATAAGTCCAATCCAGGGAAGAAGCGGATATTGTACTATTATGAAATGATTTTGATTTACAACAAGCACGTTTTGCTGGTGCAGTACATACCAGACTATGTCCTGAAAACTTTGTCCTTGCATTACAATGCCATCTAAAAGATTATGCCCGGCTATCAAAATAACTCCAAGAATTAAAATGATTTTTTTGGGAAGATATATCAGGAATGAAAGGCATACCATACTCACCCCAATGGCCCAGATAACCTGAAATATCTGAATACTCCAGGTTAGGTCAAATGTCCAGATAAGGTTGTTAACTACTATTTCTAAAAAGATGAGCCAGATACCTCTGGTAATTAAAAATTTAAAAAGTTCAGGTTTTGTCTTTTTGCTACCATAAAGAAATGCGGCGGTACCTGCCAGAAAAACAAAAACGGGAGCACAATAATGGGTTATAAAACGAGTAAAAAATAAGGCAGGAGTTGTAGTGTCTATATTGGTAGGATCAACAAAAAAAGAGCCGTAATGAAAATAATCGCGTACATGATCCAGCGCCATGATAACCATGACAACACCTCGTAATACATCAATAGATTCAATTCGGTTTGTTTTTGGCACCATGAATTAGTTGTGTTTTCTATTGTTAACTTCTGAAATAGGTTTAATACAAAATATTATCCAGCGTCCAATCCAGTCTTTTTTCAAGCATACTAAAATTGCAATCTGAGAAGAATATTTCATACATTTCTCTTTTAAAAGCGCTTAATTCAATTGCACTATAATGGTGTTGATGGATATTTCTATCTATTTTTCTCAATCTTTTTTCTTCAGAATCACTCCGGAATAGTTGTTCCATTTTTTTGAAGGTTTCAGTATCTACTTTGGATGTTATCATCTCCAGCTCATCCTTAGTTTCATCTTTATCGGCATTGGCACACATCAATAAAATATATACCTGTAATTCGGTCTTGGTCCAGTCTTTTGCTTTTGTACTCATGGCTTCTTATAATTTAAAAGGTTAATTGTTTTAGAAATTTGTTTTATAAATGGAGAGCCAACTCCCTAAACCAACCCGCCCAAACGCACCTTTTTCTGCCGAATGAGTTTAAGCGGGTGAAACGGGAGGGAAATTGGCGCTACCATAAATTTCTACTTCTGCATCATTTCATCCAGCTGTTTGGTATCTACATATTGCTGAAATGCTACTATTTTACCATCCTTTACCGTCCATAAATGTGCTGCCTGAGCATCCATTTTTTTTCCATTATGTTTAGAGATAGCATTGTATCGAAGTGTAGCAAGCACTTGATTATTGCTCATTTCATGTAATTTAATATTACTTAAATAAAAGCCTTCAAAGTCTACTGGAAGTTTTGCAAAAACACCTTGAAGCACCGCATTTGGGCCAATGTACGGATTGCCAACTGCCAGGGCGTTTCCTTCAGCTTCATTCCATACTACTTTTGAATTCATTGTTGCTAATGCTGCTGGAATGTCACCTTTGGCAAAAGCCTGATACAAGTTGTTTACAATGGCTGCATGGTTCTGATTGGTAAGATACCGGTAGCTTTTAACAATTTTCCAGGTCCCCTTTTCATTTTTCAAGGTGTTAACAAACTCACCTGCCAAAGCCATTGTAGGTTCGTCTATTTTGTTATAGACAAAAGAGCCGCTTACAAACATATAGTCTTTGTCTAGCGGAGTTACTTCATTTGTTTCTAAAACAATATTGAATTTTCCAGAAGCAAACGTAGCATTATATTGTGCTTTAATATTGTCTAGTCCAGCGACCATACTTCCGTCGGAGTTTCTGATGCTTGCGTCTTTTGCATACAATATTTCTAAATTGGCAGGATTTCCTGTATTAATCATCTCGGTGTACTGTTGGTGCATTTTTTCAATAGTACTATTCTGGGCATTTATCTGAAATGAATAAAGTGCCATTGTTGCTAATACTAGCACTGCGCATAAGGTTTTTAAATGTTTCATGATGGTATTATTTAGTGGTTAACTTAATTTTAAATATGTTTCCTCATAAAAAGTATTTCCTGAAAAAAGGAAATACTTTTTTTTAAGTAATAGTTGGTTTTTAGTTAGTTTTTAGATGGAATAAGTGTAGCTCCATCGCGTAATGCGAATGGCATGGTATCGTAATAATGCATTAACATTGCTATTTTGCCACTTATAATTAGGGCAACCACATGATACCTTGAGGTAGCCGATTTTTTTGTTTTCTTATCGGTACTGGTAACTGTTCCCCAGCTAAAACCATATTCTCCAGATGTAACTGGCGCATTTTCATTTGTTTTAACAGACAAATAAATATCCTGGGTAATATTAAAGTCATTGGTCTTAAATGTTAGCATATATCGCTCTAAGTGTTCTTCCTTAGAAATAGTGTCATTAGTATTACCAAGACCAATAATTAGCGCTTCTTCTGTAAAAAAAGAGTTTAATTTTTTTGCATCCCCTTTTTTCATTGCGGCTACGTAATTTTGAAGCAACTCGATATTAGCTTCATAGTTGTCAAAATCTAACGTAACACCTTTATCCTGTGCTTGTGTGGTAAAGGAAATTGTAATTAGAAGAAGAAATGTGTAAAAAGTTGTTGTAATAGTTTTCATGATTACTTTGTTTTAAATTGGTTATTATTTAAGTTTCTATTCGTAAATAGATAATTAGCTGGAATTTATTGAACATTCAATTTAGAATAGGATGTTAAGGCATTACTTGCATGGAAACCCTTACGATTCGCTGGAAAGCAAATAATCTTTTCCGTGTAACCCCTTCGTAGTTGCGGCTTTAAAAATAGCTTCGGCTACATCGCGAACATCCACAATGGCAAAATGGACATCGGAATCGTACAGACTTTGAAAGAAATCGTCTGGTGCTATGTTGTTTTTTATTAAAAACTGTACACCTGTAGAGGTAGCGTCCTCTCTATCTGAAAGGGATGTTCCCATTACCATTACTGGAGATACTGTGGTTATTTCAAAGGCAACCGCAGGGTTGTCATTTAGAAATTCCAGCACCGTTTGGTTCGCAATAAATTTTGCCTGTGCATAGGGATGGCTTTCGGTGCTTGTAAAGCGCATGTCGGTTTCATCAAAAGTATCTGTTGCAGTTTTAGTAGCTGCAGGCAGTGGAAAATTGGTGTTCCAGCCAGCTACCGAAGCGATTAAAACAGCCTTTTCAATACCCGGGTTTTCAGATACAGCCTCCAGAAAATTTTCAGTTCCTTTTATTGTAGGGTCAAACAGTTCTTTTTGGGCATCTTCAACATTTAACTGAAAAGGAGTCCCTCCATGGATTACAATATCGCAATCGCTTATAAACTCTTTCAGTTTTTTCAAATCTTCAACTAATAACTGATTTACAGTAAGGTTATCGCTGTTTTTTTGCTGAAAAAGATGTTGGTACTTTTCATTTTTTCTGATATCGGTTACCGACACTTTTACGGTGTAGCCTTCAGTTAAAAACTTCTTGGTAACATGACTTCCTATAAAGCCGGAGCCTCCTATTATTCCTACTGTTTTCATTAGTATGTTTTTTGGTTAGCTACTATGTTAATCGCTATAATTTAAATGGCACTACGGGTACAGATCACCAAATTTGGGGTAGGACAGGAATTGTGAAACGTATTTTTTAAACATTCCTATTTAATGGTTACTAAAGTACATTTTGTACCTACATAAGTCAATCACACGTTAATGTGATTTTAGGACGTACCTTTTTGTATCTTTGGGAGTTACCTAACCAACTGTAATCCCGTGCGACTTTTTTTAAGAAATATACTTTCTTGTTTTCTGCTGTTTCTATGGCTAGGAAGCCCGTTGCTTTTTGCGCAAAATGCATCACAAATTGATGTGTTGACCACAGAAGATGGATTGTTGTTTAGAAACGTAGAGTCTGTTGCCCAGGATAAGACAGGGCGCATGTGGTTTGGCACTTCCCAAGGACTTAACCGGTATGATGGCCATAGGTTTAAAGCATATACAAACGATTTAAAAAACCCATTTTATATTGAAAGTGAAGATATACTGTACAGTATGTGGGCAGATACATCTGGAAACTATTTGTGGTACCTGGCAAATTACACCTTGTTTAAATTAGACCTGCGTACCGATATTGTTACTAAATACGGTACAAATTTTGGTATAAAAGGAGAAACCCGCAGCACCTACCTGGACTCTCATGGTACTTTATGGGTTGTCACACAGGATGCACAGTTATCCCGTGGTATTGCTGAAACCTTACGACTTCACAAATTTGAAAAGAATGCCCTCATTCAAATAGATACACAGCGTATAGAAAGTAATAATTTTGTAGAGCTTGCCGAAGACGCTTATGGAAATATCTGGTGGGCTACCGTTAATGGCATTTCTCAATATGCCCCTTCAGGACAACTAAAACAGTCTAAGGTTTTAGATACTTACCTGTGGAATGATGAAGAAATACATTTTACTCAAATCTTTTTTGATAGTTGTAACACCCTATACTATTTTCCAAAATCTGAAGCCACTAATGGAGTTTATAGCTATAACTTCACAGATACCAGTAGTGAAAAAGTTCTAGACATTCAGGAACACGTGTATCGGGCTGTAGAAGACCAGACAAACCATATCTGGTTTGCAGGTAAAACATCTTTATGGCGATTAAGCCCAGATGGGACCATTGAAAATTTCACAGAACAGCTAAGTAATAAACTGGATTTTTCGATGATTAAAGTACTCTTTGTCGATACCGAAAATTTGCTTTGGGTGGGAACCGACAATGGTTTGCTAAAAATACGGAGTACCCATAAAGCATTTTCAACACTCTTCAGCTCAAAAAAACAAGGATGGGGTAATGCAATGCGGGGTCTGTTTGAAGGAGCCAATGGAACCATATATGGGTATTGCGAAAGTAATGATGTTATTTTTTACCAAAAGCAGAACGGCGAAAAGGGAACACTGGAATTAAAAATGGAAAATGGAGAACAGGTTGTACTTCAATATTCAGCTAATTTCTTTATTCCAGACGAAACAAAAAAGAATGTGTATACAGCAGCCCGAAGTTTATTAAAAATTAATCTGCAAACGGGTGTTGTAAAAACAATCCCGGGTTTTGAATCCAGCTTGAGAATGTACGGGTCTAATCCAATTTTTAAACTAAAAGATGGAAGGCTTCTTTTTGGATATTCGCTATCAAGACTAATCTTGTATAATCCTAAAACTGGTGAAAGTGAGAAGGTTTTTAAAAACCTGGACGGCATAAAAGATATTTCGCATTTAAAGTACTTTGAACCCAGTAGCGAAGAAAATATTGTATGGATTGCTACCGAAAAGGATGGCTTGCTTAAGGTACACTTAACGGGTATTATTAAATTACATTTAAAGACCAATACGACACCTGCTATTTCAAAAAATCAGTTGCTTATTGTAAAAGAAGATGCAGACGGGAGTTTATGGGCGGGAACGTATGGTGGCGGGTTAAATCACATTTCAGCAGATGAAAAAACAATAAAAACATTTAAAAAAACAGGCGGACTGGCAGACGATAATGTAGTGGGAATATTGTTGGATACCCGAAATAACCTCTGGGTTAGTACTTATAACGGACTCTCGTATTTTAATAAAGGGGCGGAAACATTTCAGAATTTTTATACTGAAGACGGTTTGTCGCACAATGAGTTTAATTACACAAGTTTATTTAAGGATACCGAGGGAGTGTTTTATTTTGGTGGGATGAATGGAGTTAATACTTTTGCTTCCGATAAAATTTTGAATCAGTCTGCAGCACCCAATCTTATATTTGCAGGTATTTCCGGTTACAATAGTAATACTAAAAAAGCATTTGAAATTGACCAAAGCTATCAGGAAGGTACTCACGTTAGCATCTCTCCCTACGATCAGTATTTTCAGGTAGAATGGACAATGCCATGCTATTTTCAGAATAAAAAAAACACCTATAGTACCAGATTAGAAGGGTTTGAAGACACTTGGTTCTCCCAGGGAAACACAGCATCGGTTAGATACAACAAACTCCCGGCCGGAAAATATGTTTTAAAAATAAAAGGAGCAGATGCCCGGGGAAATCAAACAAGCTCTGTTTTATCAATTCCAATTACGGTTCGTCAGTTTTTTTATAAAAAGTGGTGGTTTATTACGTTAGTTTTATTATTAAATACCGCAATTATATATGCTATTTTTAAATGGAGACTTCAACAATTACTTGCCTTAGAACGGCTCCGAACAAAAATTTCCAGCGACTTGCACGATGACGTTGGTTCTTTGCTTTCCGGATTGGCCATGCAAACCGAACTCTTGGAAATGAATGCAAGTCAGGAAGATAAAACGAAACTTCAAAAAATAGCAGGGATTAGTCGAAATGCCATCTCACAAATGCGAGACCTGGTCTGGAGTATCGATAGCCGTCGCTCCACTAGCTACGATCTTATTGAAAGAATGCGTGAATTGGCCGAAGAACTACTTTTACCACGGGATATCTCCTTTAATATTAGTAGTGACCTTAATCAGGGCAACAAAAATTTATCTCCTCAAATAAAGCAGAACCTTTTTTTAATTTATAAAGAAGCCGTTACCAATTTACTGAAACATAGCGACGCATCCCATATGCAAGTATCTATTGTAAATCATGTACGAAGCTGTCAATTTGTTATCAAGGACAACGGAAGCTTAAAAGAAGTATATTCCTCTACAGGTCTGGGCTTGGAAAATATGAAATTACGGGCTGAAGCAATAGGAGGGACGGTTACTTTTGAAACTATAGATGGTTTCACTATTGTTTTGAAACTTCCTTTCCAACTTTAAAATCACACGTTTATGTGATTGTACAGTGTTGTCCGGGTGGTTAGTTTTATGCCGTATAACCCAGAGGGTTTATAGCTAACTGGACCTGAGAAATAGACCAGGAAAATTTTTGGCAAAAGGATAGAAACGTAATTTTAAAATTATGAATGCACAGTTTTTACATATTGCAACCCTGGAATTTCGGCACGAATACTTTGAAGATGGACTATTTAAATCTTTAGAAATACGCCCTACCGAAAAAACACTCGCAAGTTTAAACAGTTTGGGACTATTGTTAAAGCCATTTAGCGGCGGGGTACACTTATTTATAACAGAGGAAAATCAATTAAACGCTTCTGAAGTAGAACAACCGCTACGATTTAAATTGATGTGCTTAGATCCATATTTTATAAATTACACAGCGTTAAAAGGGTTCCAGCCTTCACAAGAGTTATTGCATTATGATGCTATGTTTGCGACAACTATAGAAGGTTCGGCAGTGTATTTATTAGAAAGTCCTACAATAAGCCGTTTATCAGAAAATCAAAGAGTTCAGCATAATATTATAGGCATTTTAGAACTCTATCCAAATATGTTCATGGAACATTTTAACGAACACGGTAAAACAGTTACATATGCTGTGGAGTTTAAAGCCCGGAAAACACATTGGAAATATTTCATTATTCAAAGCAGGGCTCCACCCGTAGAAAACATTATGATTAAATGGAACGAAACTGAAACTATCTTTGAGCGTTCGATAGCTACAGGTTTTATAATTTTTACTTCAAAAATGCCAATAGCGCTCAGGGAAAAACTAAAAGCGACTTTTCAATTGGTTCAAAAAGCTGATACTCAAAATGAAGAGGATAAGATACTGGTAAATACTTTGCCAAACCCTTCCCCAAATCAGTTAAATCCACCAGACGATCCATCGTTTGAAACTGATTTTTCGCATATCTATGTATCTATCTAACCTTTAACATCTTAAAACAATTAAAATGACAACAGAAACACAAGCGCAACAATGGCCCATGCCTAAATTCTATTTTATGGTAGATTGGGGAAGCGCTACAAATATTCCTTTTCAGGAAGTAAGCGGTCTGGATATAGAAGCACAGCCTATTGAGTATAGACACGGGAATAGCCCTGTGTTTTCAAAAATCAGTATGCCAGGTATTGCCAAAAACAGCAATGTTACCATGAAGAAAGCCGTCTTTGCAAAAGACAATCAATTTTGGGACTGGTTCCAGAAAATAAAAATGAATACGATAGAACGCCAGGATGTGGTCATTAAATTAGTGGACGAGGGCGGCAATCCCACCATGACCTGGACGCTCCAGAATGCGTGGCCCACTAAAATAAGTTCCACAGATCTTCTGGAAGACGGCAGTGAGGTGGCTATAGAAAGTATAGAGATTTCTCACGAAGGATTAATTATTGACAACAGTTAACTCTTATGAGCGCTAGTAGTTTTTTTGGAAAAAAGGGAACGTCTCCTACAAGTTTTTATTTTCGTGTTATGTTTGAAGGGAGAAGCGATATGCACAGTAGTTTTCAGGAAGTTTCAGGTTTAAAATTAGAACTTGGCATAGCCGAATTGCAAGAAGATAGAGACACCAATTTTATTCACGCAGTACCCACCAAACCCACCTATTCTAATTTAATTTTGAAAAGGTGTTTAGAGCCTAATCCTGCTTTGAATAGTTGGTGTAAAGATGCTTTTGAGAATTTTAATGTTGACCCTAAAAATATTCGTATATCCGTTTTGGGTACAGCTAGAACGGCGTTAGTATCTTGGGAAGTACAAGGAGTATATCCAATTTCCTGGGAACTAGTAAAAATGGACCATAGCTCAAACGAGCCAGCTATAGAAACGATGGAACTGAAGTATAGAAATTTTAAAAAAAGCATGTAAAAGCCTATGGAAGTTACGAATACAAGCTACGTTGAAAATTCTGGTCTTATCCTGCTTTCACCTTTTCTGAAACAATATTTTGAACAGTTACAATATATGGCCGATGGTGTTTTTTTAAGTAAAGTATATCAAAATAGGGCGCTCTATCTTCTTCAGTACCTTGTATATGCACATATAGACGTTCCCGAAAATGCCTTACTATTAAATAAAATTTTAGTAGGTATGCCCTTGTCGCATCCTGTAAACCCAATCACAACGATGACTCAAGATGAAATAGCGCTGTCCGATAGCCTACTTCATGGGTTCATAAGTAATTGGCCAAGAATGGAAGATACTACGCCTACTGGGGTACAGGAAACATTTTTGCAGCGAGGGGGGATAGTAACGATAGACCAGGCTACATACAGTCTCATGGTAGAACGTAGGGGAGTTGATGTATTAGTGCAGGGAATCCCCTGGAACTTCAGTGTTATAGCCTCACCGTGGATGCGTAACCCTTTACACGTAACTTGGTAATAGCTTTTAAAAGTTAACCCTATAGCGCTATGGAACCCTAGGCTTATAAAAGTGGTATACATCCTGCCTTAATATCACACAAAGATGTGAATTGGCGTATTCCATATTATCTTAACTTTAGCATCTTTAAGAAAGCTTATAAAATGAAAATCATCCGGTTAGCAATCATAGAAGACGAAGTACTGATTCAAGAAAGCCTAAAAATCTTTTTTGATTCAGTTCCTCATATGGTATGCGTGAAAGCTTCCATTAGTGTAGAAGATTTCTTGAATGAGCTCCCCGCCTTAGAAATTCTGCCAGATGTACTATTACTCGATATTAACTTAGTTGGAATGACAGGAATTGAAGGTATCCCGTTATTACTGAATGAAATACCCGACCTGGACATTATTATGCTCACTACCTTTGAAGATAACGACAGCATTTTTAAAGCGCTTTGTGCAGGGGCCTGTTCCTATTTATCTAAAAAAACATCACTGAAAAAAATTCAGGAAGCGGTTGAAGTGGTCCAGGACGGGGGCTCGTATATGTCACCATCGATTGCACGGAAGATTGTAAACCATTATGCTCCTAAAGCAACTAAGAAAAGCACTTTATCCCCACGCGAAACAGATGTTGTAAATGGTATTGTAGCGGGTAAAAGCTATCAGCAAATAGCAGACGACCTGTTTGTTTCTCTAAACACGGTGCGAACACATATAAAGCATATTTACAAAGAGTTGGGAATTAACAATAAAGCGGCATTAATAAAGAAGTCTTATGATGGTGAGTTGTAATAAACCGTATAGACACACTTTAAATTAAACAAATCTTTCCAATTTAAGGATATAATGGATGCGAACGCCACAATGCGTTTATGTGCTTACCAGGTATTATAAAGAGTTTTCAATAAAACAGAAAACGAATAGAGCTAGTTGTTTGTGTCAATTTGATGCGCAAGAGAAAATAGTAAAGGATTCATTGTTTAACAAGAGATAATAATGAAAGTTATTTTTTTTATATAGAAACTAACCAACCAAAAACCAACCCATATGAATTTAAAAACCTCACTTCTCACTGCTTTAATAATCAGTTTAATATGTATTACTGTTTGGGAACTATACTGGCGCTCACAAGGCTACTTCCCAGATATGGATGACACGAAATACCTGTGGGCACAAACGCGCGCTAGAGTAGACACTGCAACAGAAAATGATGTGGTTTTAATAGGTTCTTCAAGAGTGCTTTTTAATATTCAGGTTGCAAAATGGGATTCGTTAACGGGTATCAAGCCCATTCAACTGGCAAATGCAGGAGCTACTCCTTTACCTACCTTTCATGACATCGTTGAAAATACAGACTTCAAAGGAACCGTAGTGGTAGGGGTTACACCTCCACTGTTCTTTTCAACAACATTCGAGCAAGCTCCACCGTGGACACGAGCCTCGTCTAGGTCTAAGTTTTATAAAGATCGCACCTACGCACAACGCCTTAATTATACTTTATCTATTCCCCTGCAAAACTTATTGGCTTTTGTATCAAATGATGATGAAGCCTGGGCAGATGACATCAACTTAAAGGCTTTGTTGAAAACCATCGAATTACCAAACCGGACTGGGAAACCAAAAGCCCCACCATTTAGAAGGTTTCAGGATATAGATAGCCATCGCAATGTACGCATGAAAGAAGGCATGGTTACCGATACAAGTTTTGCCAATTCCATTAAGACCGTCTGGAAATCTATGCTTACTTCAGAGCCAAAACCTCCACCACCAGATAAAGAAGGCACAACAGATTTTTTCTTAAAAGACTTAGAAAAATTTAAAGCCCGTGGCGGCAATGTTATTTTATTGCGTTCACCCTCTGATGGCTTTTTTGAGGATTTGGAAGAAATGATTACACCACGACCCGAGTTTTGGGAGGAACTTGTTCGTAAGGCAAATACTCCTGCTTACCATTACAAAGATTACGAAAGCTTAAATGGCTTCGAAACCATAGAATGGTCGCACTTATCAGCTAAAGATGCAGATCGTTTTACAGAAAATTTTGTCAAAATTCTTCTAGAAGCTAAAGTAATTGCTAACCTTAAAACCAACTAACGTATGTTATTCAATTCATTAAGTTTCATAGTGTTTTTGGTCATTATTTTAGGGCTTTACTACACGAATATCTTTAAATGGTCCGGTAAAAAATTAATGCTACTTGTGGCAAGTTATATATTTTATGGGTTTTGGAATCCACCCTTAGTCAATCTACTTTGGATTTCAACCCTGGTTGATTGGACAGCCGGTAATAAATTAGCTGTGGAACAAAATCAACGTAAACGGAAACTATGGTTGTTACTAAGTTTGGTAGTCAATCTCGGATTTCTAGCCTTTTTTAAATATCGGGATTTCTTATTAGATAATTTTACAAATGCGGTAAACGCTTATGGATATGGTTATGAAGCGCAGCCCATGGATATTATTTTGCCTATGGGAATTTCGTTTTATACGTTTCAAACCATGTCGTACACCATAGATATTTACAAGAATAAAATAAAGCCGGCAAATACATTTTTAGATTTTGCGCTGTATGTCACTTTTTTCCCTCAACTAGTTGCTGGACCCATAGTAAGAGCCAAAGATTTAATCACTCATTTTATGAAGAAAAAAGAGCCACATTTAATCAGTTTGCCTGGGGAACCTTCTTATTGACAATTGGCTTATTTCAAAAGATAGTTTTAGCAGATACTTTACTGGCAGATACCTCAGATCAGGTATTTGGATCACAGTCTATGCTCCATGGTTTAGACGCTTGGACGGGAACCTTAGCTTTTTCAGGCCAGATATTTTTTGATTTCGCAGGGTATTCTACCTGTGCTATTGGTATTGCCTTGATGCTTGGCATTGTCTTGCCAGATAACTTTAAATATCCTTATGCTTCTATTGGTTTTTCAGATTTTTGGAGACGTTGGCATATTACATTATCAACCTGGTTAAGAGATTATATTTATATCCCACTAGGAGGCAACCGTCATGGTATTACCAGAATGTACGCTGCCCTTATGATCACCATGCTATTAGGAGGGTTGTGGCATGGAGCTGCTTGGACATTTGTCGTGTGGGGGGCCTTGCATGGGATTTACCTCGTTATAGAACGAATGCTTCGGTCTAGAATTCATATTAAAATAAACGCATTTAATGGTGTTGTCTTAGCATTTCTTACCTATATGCTAGTCAATTTTACTTGGGTGTTTTTTAGGGCAAGAGAGTTTTCCGTAGCAAAAAACATGCTTACTTCTATGTTGTTTCTAAATGATGAGGGTGAAAAAATTGTTGAAACTTTCGATGTCATTAAAGTATTTTCGCTTATAACAATACTTTTTATTTGCCACTGGGTCATGAGAAATACTTCACTAAAAAATGTATCACTCAAGATAAATCCATTGGTATTGG
The DNA here is from genome assembly GCA_002707745.1 of Flavobacteriaceae bacterium. GTDB lineage: Bacteria > Bacteroidota > Bacteroidia > Flavobacteriales > Flavobacteriaceae > Marinirhabdus. The sequence continues at coordinate 9,534 of PANU01000101.1, read as the reverse complement.
GTGTTTTTTGGGCTATTATGCTGTTCTTAATCATTATTTCTCAGGGCAGTAGTGAGCAATTCATTTATTTTCAATTTTAACGAAATAAATAACAGCGGCTATGAATTAACTGAGAAGTAAAATTAAACAAGCCGCTATCATTAAAGACAATACAAAGACTCTTTCGGGTCTATAAGTATTGTCTTTTTCTTTTTATACCAAGTGTTTCAGCCAGTAGATAAATTTCAAGATGTTAAATTATGTACCTATATCCGGCATTTCAGTTTAACCCGTCACACATTGCTGTTAGAATCTGTCACCTTGTCAGTTGCTTTCCCTTGGCACATTCCTTGACTTATAGTAGGCGTAAACAAAAATTCAATTTTAAATATATAACACTAATAATATGAGTAAAATAATTGGAATCGACTTAGGGACTACCAACTCTTGCGTTGCCGTAATGGAAGGTAGTGAGCCAACGGTAATCCCTAACGCCGAAGGAAAAAGAACAACCCCCTCTGTGATTGCATTTGTAGAAGGAGGCGAAATTAAAGTAGGAGATCCTGCAAAACGTCAGGCAGTAACCAACCCAACAAAAACGGTTGCTTCTATTAAGCGTTTTATGGGAAACAAGTTCTCTGAAAGCAAAAAAGAAGCAGACCGTGCAGCCTACAAAGTGGTAAAAGGTGATAATGATACTGCCCGTGTAGATATAGACGGACGTATGTATACGCCACAGGAATTGAGTGCTATGATTCTTCAAAAAATGAAGAAAACTGCCGAAGATTACCTGGGACAAGACGTAACCCGTGCTGTTATTACCGTACCAGCATACTTTAATGACAGTCAGCGTCACGCCACAAAAGAAGCCGGTGAAATTGCAGGCTTAAAAGTAGAACGTATTATCAATGAGCCTACAGCGGCAGCATTGGCATACGGATTGGATAAAAAAGATACCGATCAGAAAATTGTAGTATTCGACTTTGGTGGAGGTACGCATGACGTTTCTATCCTGGAATTAGGAGATGGCGTTTTTGAAGTATTGGCAACCGACGGAGATACACACTTAGGTGGTGACGATGTAGACGAAAAAATAATCGATTGGTTGGCAGATGAGTTCCAGAGTGCAGAAGATATGGATCTTCGTAAAGACCCAATGGCACTGCAACGTTTAAAGGAAGCTGCTGAAAAGGCAAAAATTGAATTGTCATCTTCAACACAAACCGAAATAAACTTACCATACGTTACAGCTACTTCCAGTGGCCCAAAACACTTGGTAACTACCTTAACACGTTCAAAGTTTGAGCAATTAATAGATGATTTGGTTAAACGTACTATTGCACCTTGTGAGAAAGCGTTAAAAGCCGCTGGATTAAGCAAGAGCGATATTGATGAAATTATCTTAGTAGGTGGTTCTACCCGTATTCCTGCTGTACAGGAAGCGGTAGAGAAGTTCTTCGGAAAAGCACCTTCTAAAGGTGTGAACCCAGATGAGGTGGTAGCCGTAGGTGCTGCTATTCAAGGTGGGGTGTTAACCGGAGATGTAAAAGATGTACTGTTACTGGATGTAACACCACTTTCTTTGGGTATTGAAACTATGGGAAGCGTTATGACAAAACTAATTGACGCTAACACTACAATTCCTACTAAGAAGAGTCAGGTGTTCTCCACAGCAGCCGACAATCAGCCATCTGTAGAGATTCACGTACTACAAGGAGAACGTCCTATGGCGAACGACAACAAGACTATTGGTCGTTTTCACCTGGACGGAATTCCACCCGCACAGCGTGGTGTGCCACAAATTGAAGTAACTTTCGATATTGATGCCAATGGTATTATTAAAGTAAGTGCTGAAGATAAGGCAACTGGTAAAAAGCAGGATATTAGAATTGAAGCATCTTCTGGATTAACAGAAGAGGAAATCAATAAAATGAAGCAAGAAGCCGAAGCCAATGCTGAAACTGATAAAAAGGCAAAAGAAACAGCCGATAAAATCAATGAAGCAGACGGAATGATTTTCCAGACAGAGAAGTTGCTAAAAGAATCTGGCGATAAATTATCTGAAGATAATAAAACCAAGATTGAAGGAGCTTTAGAAGAGTTGAAGAAAGCGTACGAAACCAGAGAGATTGAAAAAATCCAACCCGCGTTGGACAACATCAACGAAATCTGGAAGACCGCAAGTGAGGAAATCTATAAAGCACAAGCTGAAGCACAGCAAGGAGCTCCCACAGGAGCCCCAACTGGCGACGCAGGTGAAGAAAACACAGAAGCAAAAGATGAAGGAGCCGATGTGGAAGATGTAGATTTTGAAGAAGTAAAATAAAGCAATGTGATTGTAAGCGTTAAAGCGCTGCAAGAACACTAGCTTTATTCATCCCGGCGCAGGTCGGGATCTTCGCAAAATCACACTTATATTTAGAAGTTTTAAAACCCTAATCTGTAAAGATTGGGGTTTTTTATTTGTAATAGGTTGTGTGCTGTAAGTACACAAGTTATAATCATCCCACTTTTTCAGCGGTGTCTCAAAACTCACAAATCTGTTTAGAAGTTTAAATCCCGTAGCCTAAGTTAGGTTGTGGGATTTTTTTGAGATTGAAATGTTTCCCAATTTTAACCCAAATTTAAAATTCACAAATCCTGTAAACAGTAGCTTTCTTTGTATTTTTACATAAAGCAAACAAACTATGGGACAAAATCTGCACGAGTACCGAAAATCCTATGAAAAAGGAGCATTAACGCTTGAAAGTGTTTTACGTAATCCGTTCCAGCAGTTTAAAGAATGGTTTGCAGCAGCCGAAGCATCTAAGAGCGTGGACGAAGTAAATGCGATGACCCTTAGCACTATTGGTACAGATGGTTTTCCGCGGGGAAGAGTAGTACTCCTAAAGGAATTTTCAGAAAAAGGCTTTGTGCTGTATACGAATTACAATAGTGAAAAAGGTGAAAGCTTGGCAAAAAATAACCACGTATGCCTTTCATTTTTTTGGCCGGGACTGGAGCAACAAATTATCATAAAAGGAATTGCTAGTAAAACTTCCGAAGAACAATCTGTTGCTTATTTTAACGAACGGCCGCGTGAAAGCAAATTAGGGGCAGTGGTTTCCGATCAATCTGAACCTATTGAAAGCCGTGAAGCTCTGGAAGCAAAATTAGCTGCATTAAGAAGTCAGTTTGAAGGAAAGGAGATTCCAAAACCTAAAAACTGGGGAGGCTATTTAATTAATCCGGTAGCGTTTGAATTCTGGCAAGGCCGGGCGAGCCGTTTGCACGATAGGATACGGTACCAAAAAGAAGGAGATGAGTGGGTAATACAGCGCTTACAACCTTAACCAAAAGCAAAAGCTGCAAATTGGAGGATATCACAAAATCCTTATTTAATTAATTATAGAATTATCAGATAATGAAAACCTTATATATGGCACGTCACGCCAAATCTTCCTGGAAACACGATGTAATAGACCATCAAAGACCTTTAAAAGGTCGTGGAAAACGGGATGGAGTACTGGTTTCTGAATATGTTGCCAAAAACCACAAAGCGCCACAAAAAATGATAAGTAGTGATGCTGTACGGGCATTAACTACTGCGCATTACTTCAAAAAAGCGTTTAAAGTGGCCGATGAAGACTTTACAACCAACCATAGCCTGTACGATTTTAGTGGTCAAAACGTGATGGATGTACTAAAAAATTTAGACAATTCTCAGGACTGTGTTATGATCGTAGGGCATAATCATGCGTTTACCAGCATTGTAAATATGTTGGGGAATGAGTATATTGACAACTTGCCCACCTGCGGTTTTGTGATCATTGAATTTAATGTGGAAGCATGGCAGGATATTTCAACAGGCAAAACAACAACCATGGTATTCCCGAGACACTTAAAAAATGACTGAAAAAATTGATGAAACTTCCACAGTGGAAAACAGCTATCACAATCGTGAATTAAGCTGGTTAAAATTTAACGCCCGTGTTTTACAAGAAGCGGAAGCAGAATCTACACCGCTTTTAGAACGCCTTCGGTTTTTAGGAATTTTTTCAAACAATCTGGATGAATTTTTTAAAGTACGCTACGCTACCGTAAAGCGAATAGCGGAAGCCGGTAAAGGCGGACGAAGCTTTTTAGGCGGAATTTCGGCTAAAGATTTACTGGAAGAAATCACACAAACAGTTATCAACCAACAAAAAACCAGTCTTCGTGTTTTAAGCGATATTGAGAATAAACTGCGGGATGAAAACATCTATATGGTAGATGAAACCGAGGTTACTGAAGCCCAGAGTGCCTTTATTTCAGAATATTTTATTCGAAAAGTAAGTCCTGCTTTGGTAACTATTATGATTGGTGAATTAGAGCAATTCCCTTCTTTAAAGGACAGTGCAGCCTACCTTGCCGTAAAGATGAAGATGAGCAAGGATGATGAAACCTTTCAAAGTAAATTTAATTACGCGCTAATTGAAATTCCAAGAACTATAGACAGGTTTATTGTACTGCCCAATGATGGTGAAAAACAGTACATTATTATTCTGGACGATCTAATACGGTATTGTTTGCACAATATTTTTAGTATTTTTAAGTACGATAGTATTTCGGCACACATGATAAAAATTACACGTGACGCAGAGTTGGATCTGGATAGCGATTTAAGCCGAAGTTTTATTGAAAAAATTTCTAAGAGTGTCAAAAACAGAAGTGTGGGAGACCCTGTTCGCTTTGTATACGATAAGAGTATTGGCAAAGAAACCCTGCGCTATTTAATGGAAAAAATGGGGGTAGACGACACCGATAGTATTATACCTGGCGGGCGGTATCATAACCGTCGTGATTATATGGATTTTCCTAGTTTAGGCAGAACAGATCTTCAATACAAAAAAATTGAACCTCTTCCTATAAAAGGGCTTAGCCTACAGGGAAGTTTGTTTCATAAAATTGCCGAAAAGGACTACTTGCTCTATGCCCCATACCATAATTTTTCATACGTAGTAAAGTTTTTAAGGGAAGCCGCCCTGGATCCCAAAGTAAAAGCGATAAAAATTACTATTTACAGGCTTGCTGAAATTTCACACATTGCCAGTTCACTTATAAATGCTGCAAAAAACGGTAAGGAAGTAACCGTGCAAATTGAACTTCAGGCCCGGTTTGACGAAGCCGCAAACATACGCTATGCCGAACAAATGCAAAGTGAAGGTGTGCGGTTAATTTTTGGAGTTGCCGGACTAAAAGTACACTGCAAGGCATGTCTGGTAGAACGAATAGAAGATCAAAAGCTAAAACGCTATGCCTTTGTGTCTACTGGTAATTTTAACGAAAGTACAGCCAGGATTTATACAGATTATACACTGTTTACTGCAAACCAGAAAATATGCAAGGAAATTAATAAAGTGTTCGATTTTTTTGAAGTCAATTACAAAATTAAAAAATACAGCCACCTTATTGTTTCCCCACATTACACCCGAAACACAATTTACAATCTTATTGATACCGAAATTGAAAATCATCGCCTTGGACTCCCTAGTGGTATAAAACTGAAACTTAACAGCCTGTCCGATTTTAAAATGATTGATAAGCTTTACGAAGCGAGTAGGGCAGGAGTGGAAATACAAATGATTATTCGTGGTATTTGCTGTTTAATTCCGGGAATAAAAGGAATGAGCGAAAATATTAAAGTGATAAGTATTGTCGATAAATTTCTGGAACACCCACGATTGTATATTTTTGAAAACGGCGGAGAACAGAAAATGTATATTTCTTCGGCAGATTTTATGGGAAGGAATCTGGATAACAGAGTTGAAATTTCCTGCCCAATTTACGATAAAGACATTAAGACCGAAATTAATGATACATTTTCAATTTGTTGGAATGACAATGTAAAAGCACGTGTCATTTCAAAAAAGCAGGACAATGCCTATCGGAAAAATAAAAAAGAGAAAATACGCTCACAGTTTAAAACCTACGAGTATTACCAAAAAAAACTAAAAGAATAGTTTGCTAAAAATAGATAAATATGCTGCAATAGATATTGGCTCCAATGCCATACGCCTGCTTATTGCAACTGTTATAGAAAAAGAAGGAGTAGAGCCGTTGTTTAAAAAAACATCTCTGGTACGCGTCCCCATTCGTTTGGGAGCCGATGTGTTTTTAGAAGAAAAAATCTCAGAGAAAAATTACCATCGCATGGTGGAAGCCATGCAGGCTTTTAGCTTACTTATGAAAAATCATAACGTGATAGAATACAGAGCTTGTGCAACTTCAGCAATGCGCGAGGCCAGAAACGGTCAGCAGTTAGCCGATAAAATTTTATCCGAAACGGGTGTGAAAATTCATATTATTGACGGTACAGACGAAGCCGCCATTATTGCATCGACCGATTTAAAAGATTTAATAGAAGATAATAAAGTATTTCTTTACGTAGACGTAGGTGGTGGTAGCACAGAGTTTACCGTGTACGCCAACGGAAAAAGTATTACCAGCCGCTCTTTTAAATTAGGGACCGTACGTATTTTAAACGATATGGTACGAGAAAGTATGTGGGACGAAGTACGCGACTGGATACGGGAGCATACTAAAGATTATGAAAAAGTAAATGTAATAGGCTCCGGGGGAAATATAAACAGCATTTTTAAGTTTAGCGGAAAAAAACTAGGCAAACCCCTGAGTTATTTTTTTATGACTAATTACTACGAAAAAGTAAAGGAAATGACCTATCACGAACGCATTTTTGAAATGCAAATGAACCCGGATAGAGCCGATGTAATTGTACCAGCTACCCGCATCTATCTTTCTGCAATGAAATGGTGCAAGGCAAAAAATATTTTTGTCCCTAAAATTGGGCTGGCCGATGGAATCGTGAAAAGCCTCTATAATGAGCGGATAGCAAAAGAATTAGAGGTAAAATAAAAAAGATTTCCTTTTAAAAACTTTAAATCAAAAAAAGGTATTTATAGTTCGAATAATGAATTGGATCTATTTAGTTGTAGCAGGCCTTTTTGAAGTAGCTTTTGCTGCGTGTCTGGGAAAAGCGAAAGAAACTACAGGTACTGAAGCTACCCTCTGGTACGTAGGTTTTTTAGTAGCATTGGCTATAAGCATGCTATTGCTTATAAAAGCAACTCAGGAATTACCCATCGGCACTGCGTATGCTGTATGGACAGGAATAGGGGCTGTAGGGACAGTTTTGTTAGGAATTTTTGTTTTTAAGGAACCTGCTACCTTTTGGCGTCTGTTTTTTTTAATCACACTAATCGCTTCAATTATAGGTTTAAAAGTGGTGTCAAATTGAAGTTTGAAGTGGATGTGAAATAATTATTTGAGATTTGAGTTTTGAATATAGTTTTCGTTTGGATCATTGTTTAAAGGAGACATATAAACTCTCTTTAATGTTAATTTATATGCATTTTTAATTTTTTCAACTAAATCAAAAAACCAAATAGGAGCTTCGGGTGAAACATAAATTCTTTGAATTAAAGTTTGCATATTCAACTTTATCCAATAACCATTGCCAGCTAACTCGAACTTTTTTTGATTTTCTATCATACTTTTATCAAAAAGGGCTCTTAGTTCTGCTTCATGTTCAAATGAGAACCTTTTATATAAAAATGGATAATAATTTCCTGTTTCCGGAATCCAATCCTTTGCATAATCTATATAACGTACTTTGCCTATTTTAACTTCAGTCGGAAGTGCTTTTGTCAATTTGCCAATAGTTGTTTGTATACAAATAGACTCATTTGTTTTAGCATACAATTTCCACATTCCAGCTGATTCAAAATCATTTATGTGCCAACAGCTAACAAAAGTATTTTTTCTATTCTCTTTTGATTTTATCAAAAGATCATCCCATTTTTTTATGTTTTTACTTCTACTAAAAACAAAATTCCTTATTGTTGAATTAGCTCTTGTATAAGCGCCTTCGTAGGGATCATTAAACATGTCAATATTGGGAAAAAATAGCCCTCCCTTTTCTAACATATAGACAAATTTAGTAAAATCCATATATCGCCAAATCTTTTGGTTTGGATCTAATTTCTGAAATAAAGTTTGACCAGTCTCATCATATAGTTCTTGCATTTTTAATTTATATGCTAAAGCCATTTCCTTAGCTTCTTTGTCACCATATTTTTTAACTGAAAATCTCTTTGCAACACTCTTTCCATTTTCTTTCCAACTAGCTTGCCAATAAGATTGTTCATTTCCTGTTTTCTTATTAACTGATGATGATTTACTAATTCCGGGAGGATGAACTAAATTAAACCGCTTCTTAACATTTATTTTGTGCTCCTTGATTAGCTCATCTCGTAATTTTTTTGCAGCTTTTAAAGCTTTACCCACACCACCATATTTATTTGCTGAAAAATGCTTTTTGAAAGGTTTACCCTGAATGTTAATCTGTAAATTCCACCCCCATTTTCTTCTTTGTATATAGAAGTTTTCGGGGAGTTCATTTTCAATATAATTCGACATAACTTTTACCCGTGAATCGTTTCCTGTTTACTCAAATCCTTCATTACTTCTGCTTCAAAATCCAGGAGTTCCTGCCATTTTTTATCTACCTCTTTCCTGTCGCCATATTGTCTGGCAAAACCTAAAAACATGGTGTAGTGATTCGCTTCGCTTTCCATTAAATTTCTGTAAAACTTGGCCAGGGTTTTGTCTTCTAACTGTTCGCTTAATAATCTAAAACGTTCACAACTGCGGGCTTCAATTAAAGCAGCATACAACAACCTATGTACCAGTTGTGTGGTTCGGCTGCCTCCTTTGGGAAAGAATTTTGTAATGGCAATTACATAGTGGTCTTTACGGTCACGTCCCATGACCCACCCACGTTCCAGAATTTTATCGTGAACCATTTTAAAATGACTAATTTCTTCTTTTACAAGGAGTACCATTTCCTGCACCAGGTCTGTATATTCTGGAAAGGAGACAATTAAGGAAATAGCGGTAGAAGCTGCTTTTTGCTCGCAATAAGCGTGGTCTGTGAGGATATCTTCAATATTCTTCTCCACAATATTCACCCAACGCGGATCTGTAGGTAGTTTTAAACCAAGCATCTTTATAGGGTTGTTTTCTTTCATGGTTGTATTAATTGAAATTACTACCCTTTTAGGGGTTTACAAAAAAAACGCAGACTGAGCGCCGTCGAAGTTATATCTCCAAATCGAATTCTTTCCTGAGCTTATCTAACAACGGGTTTTTCTCCATCAGTTTTTCATATTTCTCTTTTGGGGTATAAGCATAGCGCTTTACTTCGGCTTCGTTTACTTCTATGGAAAGATCTATGCTGTAATTGTTTAATTGTTCCCTGAGAAAACCTAGTAACTTATGTCTGGCACGCTCTACTTCGGTTTTTATGGTGTTGTTTGGAAATTCAAGATGCAGTAAAGTACCTTCCAGTTTTGGAACACCCATAGATAAGTGCGAATGTAAGTTGTAATTACCTTCATCGCTCATTTTCTGGTTGTATTCGTTCCAGGCGCTAAGCATGGCTTCTTCGGTAAAAGGTTCGGTGGGAAGATTTTTTTGATCGGGTAGTTTTGAAACTAATTCTTTTTGTAAATCTTT
>PANU01000100.1 GCA_002707745.1 Flavobacteriaceae bacterium | reverse complement strand
CGCTGTGGGAAGTGGAACAAATACACGGCCTTCTTCGCGTTCGCCACCAGGGTCTGTATAAACTCCAACTACTTTAAAATTTACTCCAAAAATTGAAATAATTTCTCCAATAGGGTCTTTACCTTTAAATAAATCCTTTTGAATAATATAACCAATAACAGCTACCTTTCTGGACTCATCCATATCTTCCTGACTTAAAAACCTGCCAGAAGTCATGCTTGCATTTTCAATAAGTTGCTGGTCTGGATTGGCGCCTTCTAATCTGTAATTACCCGTTTCGCCTTTATATGTTACCTGGCTGCCCCACATATTGTAAATGGCAGTTTTGTACTCAAGATTATCTTCGTATTTATTATTTATAGCTTCAAAATCGCTATTACGCATCTGGATAAAACGTCCGGGATTGAGGCCTTTATAACTCTTTGTAGTGGTACGTGTCCAGACTGAAATACGATTGGTTGCATCCTGTTCAAATTGTGTTTTTACACCTTTTTGTATGCCACTGCTAAACCCCAATAAAATTACCAGAATAAAAATACCAGACGCCACCGATAACCCCGTTAAAAAAGTACGAAGTTTATTTTTACCAATGGTTTCAAATATTTCCTGCCAGCGTTCTAGATCAAACATTTTCGTAAGCTTTTTCACGTGCTTCTGAAGCACGTATCTGGGTCACCGTACTATCGTCTATAATGAGGCCGTCTTTTAGGTTTACAATTCGTTTTGTCATATGCGCAATGTCATCCTCGTGGGTTACTACTAGAATTGTTTTCCCTTCATCATTAATATTTTGGATAAGCTCCATTACTTCATAGGATGTTTTGGTGTCCAAAGCTCCTGTGGGTTCATCGGCTAATAATACTTTAGGGTCACTGGCCAGGGCACGTGCTATTGCCACACGTTGTTTTTGTCCTCCGGAAAGTTCGTTTGGAAGATGTGTTGCCCAATTTGCCAAACCTACTTTTTCCAGATAATGATGCGCTCGCTGAACACGTTCATTCCGTTTCATACCCTGATAATACAAAGGCATGGCAACATTGTCTAAAGCAGTTTTATAGTTTATTAAATTAAAAGACTGAAAAATAAAGCCCAGAAACTGGTTTCGGTATTTAGCGGCAATCTTTTCGTTTAGATTGTTAATAGGTTTTCCGTCCAAATCATAGGTTCCTTCGTCTGCTTCATCTAACATTCCAAGAATATTCAGTAAGGTAGATTTTCCCGATCCCGAGGAGCCCATTATCGAGACCATTTCGCCTTCCGCTACGTCAAAATTAATTCCTTTTAAAACGTGAAGTGAATTACTTCCCATTTTATAAGATTTATGTAAATTTTTAATTGATATCATCTTTCCTAAGATTATAAAAACAAAACAACTGCCTTTACAGCAGTATTTTGTAAAATTTTTGTTAAGACTTTTGTGGGCTTTGGTTGTTAAGTCTTGTTTACATAAGACTTACAACTCACTAGATTGTTACACTTTACCTGTGAAGGTTTTGTTAATTATCCTCCAGTTTTGCTTTTTTACGCATTTTATAAATCACATATCCAATTCCTCCAATAAGTAAGTAAGGAAAAATCATTAAATAAACAATCCCGTTATTAATCCCTTTAGCTGCGGTACCACTTTCTTCACTTTCCAGTACGGCACGGCACATGGCACATTGAGACTCGGCCGGAAGGGTGGCAAAGATTGTTATCAGTAATACTATTAGTATTCTTTTTTTCATTTTAAAACTTACATTTTCCTTTCTGCTTTCAGCAAGAGAGGAGAACCTGAGATTTCTTTTAATAATAAGGCGAAATCATCACGTACACAATCACACCTGTAATAGCCACATACAACCATAACGGAAAAGTGATACGTGCTATTTTTTTATGTTTCTTAAAGTTTCCCGAAATAGCCCGAACATAGGTAATCAGTACAAATGGGATTACTATTATAGACAGTAAAATATGTGTTATCAGGATAAAATAATAGACATAGCGCATCATCCCTTGACCCCCGTATGTGGTAGAGTCGGATGTCATGTGGTATGCTACATACATCACCAAAAACAGAACGGAAAGCACGATACAGGTTTTCATTAAATTTTCATGTGCCTTGCGTTTCCCTTTTAATATCATTCGGAGTGCAAGAACCAACAATAGTGCTGTAAGTGCATTGGTAGTGGCATAAATTGGAGGTAAAAAACCTAAGCGCTCTACTCCCGGGATACGCACGGTAAACAATACCGCTACGGCGATGGGAATTGCTATTGACAATACCCAAATCCAAATAGTATATTTTTTTGATGTTTCACTCATTCGTTTAATAATTTATCTATGTCTTTAATAAGCATTTGTACCGCCTCATCCTCCAATCCGTCATAATACACAATAGGGTTTCCGTTTTCGTCAATTCTTGAGCGTATATTTCCTTCCTGATCTATTAAAGCAAAAAATCCTGAGTGTTCAAAATTATCTTCATCATCCATTGCTTGTGCTGCATACAGGTTAAACCCTTCGTTTGAAAGTTTAAAAATATCTTCTTTATCGCCTGTTAAAAAGTTCCATCCCGGGTGTTCTATTTCGTATGCTTGTGCATATGCTTTTAAAACCTCTGGGGTATCGTACGCCGGATCTATACTAAATGAAGCTATTCCAACTTTATCTCCGTCAGGATAGGCTTTGGCAACTTTTTTCATATTCTGGTTCATTACAGGGCAGATATCCTGACAGGTGCTGAAGAAAAATTCCACAACATATACTTTCCCTTTGTAAGTTGCATTGGTAATAGTATCACCCTCCTGATTAATAAATTTGAAAGCAGGCACTTGTTTATTCCCTACAAAAGCAAGGGTATCACTTTTGTTAGCAGCGTCACGCTCCAGATTGTGACGATCGTTATCTACAATGGTATTGTTTTGAACTCTGTTTAAAATTTTAGGGATGAAAATAATTCCAAACACTAAAATTACCAGTGAAATTCCTATGTATGCGTTTTTATTTTTTTTCATTCCCCTCTCTGTCTCCCCTCAGGGGAGATGATTTTTTAGATTAGACAAACAACTATTAAATTTCTCTTTCTGTTTTATATTTTTTGAGTGCCAGACGGTATTCTGCGAGGACTACTTTTAAATCGTCACTCATTTTATTGTTTATTTCGGCATAGTTTGATGCATTGTAGCCATACAAGGTTCCATAATCCTCATCGTCTGTCCGGCCTCGTATATTTCGTTCTTTATCTACAATAAACACATTATTTGTGCTGAAATTTTCATCTAGTGCCCCTTTTGTTTCTAAGGAGTAGAATACAGCTTCGATGGCCTCTGGGGTTCCCACGGCAAATTTCCAGTTTTTTGGATTTTCAATCTCCGAAAGCTCTTCTTTTAATTTGGTTATTGTTTCCAGCTCAGTATCTGTAATAAGGGTTACAAATTGAAATTCTTCAAACTGATAATTTTTCTTATAAATTTTATGAGCCAGGTTAAAGGCATTCGCCTTTTTACTTTGGCTATCCTTTCCGAAGAAAAGCAACACTGTAATTTTATCTTCTAGCTGAAGGTTAGTACCGTCTACACTTTTAAACATGGAAAGCTCTTTAACATCCTCACTTACCACAGGTAATTTTACAAAATTATTTACTCCTGTAGCAAAAAAAAGATAGACCGAAATAGGCAGCAGAAAAAGAACAATAAGGATAATATATTTCTTCATATTTCAAGTAAAAGGCAGTTGTAGCACATTACAAAATTACTTTTGCGTACCGTTTTGCAAAAATACAGCGCAACGATTGGCTGAACAACTTTTAAGCATAAAAAAACCCAACACTAAAACTAGGTTGGGCTTAAAATTTTTGATTGAAGTTTTTTTTTAAAAATCAAATTTGACATAGTTGTTTTTATACACTTCAAAAATATAGTCTCCTTCAATTAAAAGAATTAACATTAGATAACAGATCAGGAATACTCCCGTCCATACCACTGCACGGCGTAATCCACTTTTTTCATCACGCATGTGCATAAAGTCCCAGGTGATGTAGTATGCTTTTACCAAGGTAAGGATAATAAAGACCCAGTTAAGAAGTTTCATTGCCAGGAATCTTGTTTCTGTTAAAAACTCTGGCTTTATAATACCCAGGGCTACTTCAATAATAGTTACAATAGACAAGAATACAAACACTCCCCATATTTTGGAAATGTTGTTCTTGAACTTAACGGTGCCTCTAAAAATTGCTAATTTATGTTCGTGTGCCATTTTTCAGTCTAATTCTATAATTATACAAGGTAAAAGAAGGTGAATACGAATACCCAAACCAAATCTACAAAGTGCCAATACAGCCCTACTTTTTCTACCATTTCATAACTTCCGCGTCGCTCATACGTACCTATTACTACGTTAAAGAAAATGATGATGTTTATAAGAACTCCTGTTAGTACGTGGAATCCGTGAAATCCTGTTATAAAGAAAAAGAAATCTGCAAATAACGGGTGTCCATACTCATTGTGTTTCAGGTTAGCTCCTTCCACAACCAGTTTCCCATCATTCATAATTTTAGCCACAGACTCTTCTCTGGTTAACACAGTAGGTTTTCCGTTTTCGTTATAATACTGTGTACGTACCAGTAAATTATCGTTTGCAAGGAATCCTGCTTTTACTTCTTCAAAAGAATAGGTAGTTACCGTTGGTTCTGCTTCATACCATACCCCGTTTTGTTCCAGATGGATATCTCTGGTGGTTGGTATTTTTTCGGCAAATTCGGCAAGGGCAACACGTTTTCCATCGGTGTCTAAAAACTGAAGGATTTTCCCTCCTTTTGTTTCCACAGCACCATAGTCTCCTTTTATAAAAGTTGCCCATTCCCAGGCTTGTGAGCCTACGAAGATAGCACCTCCAATAATGGTAAAGAACATATACCAGATCACTTTTTTCTGTTGCATTTTATGCCCTGCATCTACAGCAAGCACCATAGTTACAGAAGAGAAAATAAGTATAAAGGTCATAAACGCAACGTAATACATAGGCGCAGGTACTCCATGCAAGAAGGGCACGTGCGTAAATACTTCGTCGGCAATAGGCCAGGCGTCTATAAATTTAAATCTTGAAAAACCGTAAGCGGCAATAAACCCAGAGAATGTAAGGGCATCTGAAACGATGAAAAACCACATCATTAACTTACCGTAGCTCGCGTTGAGCGGTCTGTTACCTCCGCCCCAAGTTTTTCCTTCGGTTCCTGTTTTTTCAACAGTCGTGTCCATAGAAAGTAGTTGGTGTTAAATTGGTGTCAAAAATACGATTAATATTTATTTAACGAAACATCATGGCTCAATTTATACTCATCCTAAAAAAGCAAGCTCATGAAAGTTAAAAAGGTTGCTTATTTTACTGAAAATCAGTTAAGCAATATAAAAGAATAGCAAAAGATAAATCCACAAAACATCTACAAAGTGCCAAAATGTAGCAGCCAGCTCTACGCCCAAGGTCTTTCCATTGGCATATTTTTTCCTGGAATGGTTAAAAATTACTACTAATATACACACCAATCCAGCAACAATATGCGCCAGGTGAACTACAGCAATCAGAAATATAAATGTATAGGTTATATTGCTGGTGGGACCCGTTGGGTTATAGCCAAAAATCCCGATAATTTCCTGAAAACCCATGAGTTGAAACCAAATAAACCCAAGTCCTAGTGCAAATGTAGAAATTAGCAGCACCATTCCTTTTTTATGAGCCCCCTTCTGAATACTTTTTTTTGCAAAATGTAACGTAAGGCTGCTCACAAGAATAATAACAAGACTTATTATAAATGCAGAAGGAATTTGCAGGTTTTCCACCCAATCCGGACGCTCCTTACTAACTACATAGGCACTGGTCCAGCCTGCAAAACTCATAGAGAGGCTAATAATACCAAACCAGAGCATCATTTTTTTTGCTCTTCGCAACTTGTATTCTTCCGTCCCTTGTGTATAATCTGCCATCTTCCTTTTTCTGTTTTAATTCTTTTTAACCCTGAATTGCTTCAAGAATATACTTATCGGCTACATAAATAATTTGCAGCAGTGTTATATAACTTACGCTCACCAGCATTAACTGTCGCGCAGCTTTATCGGTTTGTAATTTGTATAAGCGTATTGCATAATACAGTAACCAGATCCCGATACCCCCTACAATAATTGCTGCAATGGGAGAAATGTACAATCTTCCTGTAACACCTGCAGCAGGAATGAGCGAAGCCAACACAGTCCAGATACTATATAAAATTACCTGTATGGCAGTGCCTTTGTCCCGTTTTCCATTGGGCAACATAAAAAAACCTCCTTTTTTATAATCATCAAACAAAAACCAACCAATGGCCCAAAAATGTGGAAATTGCCAAAAAAACTGAATCATAAACAACGTTCCTGGTTCTATCCCAAAATCGTTGGTAGCAGCTACCCATCCCAACATAAATGGAATGGCACCAGGAAAAGCACCTACAAATACCGAAAGTGGTGTTCGTGTTTTTAAAGGGGTATATAAGCTTACATATAAAAAAATGCAAATAGCTCCAAACATTGCCGTTTGCGGGTTTATAGTATACAATAAAAATATTCCGGTCAGGGTAAGTACACTCCCAAGAATAAAAGCGTGCGTCACTCCCATACGGCCAGCAGGAAGGGGTCTGTTTTTAGTCCTGTCCATTAATGCGTCCAGGTCTCGTTCTATAATTTGATTAAAAACATTGCTGGCACCTACCATACAATACCCCCCAACACATAATAATAAAAGCACGTAAAAGTCCAGGGAGGTTGCCCCCAACAAATAACCCGCAACCGAAGAAAATACAACGCTGACTGAAAGTCGCATTTTCGTAATTTCAGTAAAATTCCTGAAAATTGAAACTGGCAAGGATGTAGACTGTGTAACCGCCAAGATGGGTTTGTTTTAAAAGCGGTGCAAAGATACAGCAAGCACCTATTTTTCACAATATAAATAGACATTAGTTGTGTAAGGAATAGGTTTTTTTACTATTTTGAGCCTTCAAATAATTAATAAGCCATGATAAAAAACACTATTCTATCCCTTTTCTTAGTATTAGGAAGTATGACCTTAACAGCACAGGAAAAAGACAGTACTAAAGAAGGCAGGGATGGCACCAACTATAAAGACAAACCCATTGTAACCAATGTCACGAATACTATTTTTATGCTGAAGGGTATGGGAGGCAACATAGCAGTTCAGGATGGTATTGACGGCGTGCTAATGATAGACACCCAATTTGAAAGGATTTCAAAGTTTATTGAAGATATCGTGGAACGAGAAACTGAAAAAAAAGTAGAATTTATCATAAATACACACCACCATGGAGACCATGTAGGTGGAAATAAAAATTTCAGCAGAGAAGGCGCTACTATTATTGCACATAAAAACGTTAGAAACTTAATGACTAACGCGCTTATTGAAAAAGAAGGGCTTGCATTACGAAAAAAATTAGAAGAAGACATCAATGCTGCCGAAAAGCAACAAAAAGGATCTGGAAAAGTTGAGCAACTAAAACAAACAATAGCAACCCGCATGGAACAACAAATGGAAAAAATTGAAATGGACCACGAAGCCCTTCCGGCTATTTCATTCGATAACGATTTGTTGTTTCATTATAACGATGAAGATATTCAACTTATTTACACTCCCAATGCACATACAAACGGTGATATACTTGTCTATTTTCCAAAAAGCAATGTCATGCACACGGGCGATGCTTTTGTAAATATGCTCTATCCTTTTATAGATGCAGAAAATGGCGGGAGTTATACTGGCTATTTAAATGGCTTAAAAAGAATTGAAAATTTAGCCAACAAGGAAACTAAAATAATTCCAGGCCACGGTGAACTTGCTTCTATTAGTAATGTACAGGAATTGTCCAGAGTTTTAGAACTTTATTACACCCGGATTAAAACTGCCTTTTTACAAAATAAAACCGAAGACCAAGTAGCCGCTATGCGCGATTTTACAAAAATTTACGATGACAAAGGCTACGGAGATGGCTTTATAACTACCGAAGCTTTCCTCCGATCTATTTACAAAGAAGTTGAAAAAAACGAAGGCGCTTATAAGCGTAGAAATGACGCAAAGCAAAAAAAGTACGAAGAGTCTCAAAAAAAAGCAGGAAATTAAGACTGCTTAGAAATCGTAATACCAATTAAATAAATCGGTTCTAATCCCGAAGTTTACCCAGGTAGTCTGATTTTCAAAAACAGTTGCTGTATTTTCCAGGGGTTTAAAATCTCTAAAAATTACACTACTGTACACCTTTAAATTTGTAGCAGGATTAATTAAATAGCCTGCTTGTAGTTCGGCATGAAAAAAGTCGGTAGTATTACCTTGACCCACTGCTACCCCATTATTAAAAGGCCTGTTTTCTTCATCTCCGTAAATAGATCCACCAAAATAGTCTACTTCAGGTGCCGGGGGCTGAAACTCTAATCCGCGTTTTGCCACTATAACTTTTACATCTCCAAACCAACGCCCTTTCTGGTATCTGGCAATAGCAATAAATTCTGAAAGGTTAGCTCCCTGGGTGTGTGCAAGCGGTTGATTATTATGCCCATAATTTAACACTATCGTGTTGTGAGAATAAGTGTAGGGACGAACGCGGTTATACTCGGCCTGAAGGTACAGTCCTTTTACGCTAAATGCATCGTAGTATTTTGCACCTATTTGATACCCTAATTTATTTTTCCAGCTACTTTCTCCTCCAAAAACAGCTCCTGAAGAAAATTCGTCAATAATTACCTGAGAATACACATTTACCCTATCTGTGAATTTATATTTAGCAGTAAGCCCTATTAAAGCATTTCCGGTGCGCGAGCCTGTAGAAAATTCGATAGCTCTATAAAATATGACAGGATTTACATAATTAAAATCGAAACCCCGATCGTTTCTATTGTCCCAGATAACACTTTCAAACAAACCAATGTTTAATCGCTTGGTAACATTATAGCTTAAATAATGGTTTGCAATAAATTTGGTTCTAAAAGTGCGTTCTTCGGTTGCTTCTGGTCTCACATCGCGTAGGCTCATCCATGTATTGGTATATTTAAGTTTCCAAATGTTGGTGTTTATTTTGAAGAAAGGGTAAGGGGTTGCATTATCGCTCAATAACAACGAGCGATATCCATCTCCTAAAAATTGTTTACCATGGCCTAGCTGAAAATTAAACCACTCACTAGGAGAATAGGAAATATGGCCTGTAGCAACAGGGTAATCATATGCATCTTCATTAAATCGTTTTGCGATGCCACGCCCTGGAATAATTGCAGGATTTCCACCATCTGGCTTTAAAGATTCAGAATACCGGTTGTAATAATCTGCAAATCTACCCTGGCTCTCATATACCACTGCAAAAAAGTTGAAATTTTTACCAATTCCGCCTTGCGTATAAACTAAGCGCGTATTATTATACGTATTTATATCGGCATCAATATCTTTTCCTAACTGAAGATCTACTCCAGGATCCAGTGTAAACCAAAAATCTTTTGTCTTTAGCTGCACCATATGTTCGTTCCAGAATTTTCGGCCAAACCACGATGTCTTACTTTTTAATAGCTTTGCATTTTCAGCTTCAAAATTATAATATTTATTTACTTCAGCATAGATATAAGGCTTTTGTGCGGTATGGTTGTTTTGTCCTACCCGGTTTAAAGCAGGGTCAAACAAACTGTAATTATGGTGTGAAAGCGGAATATTAACATTGCTCCTGTACGCTTCATTAGTATAGGACAGCTTTTCAATCTGGTCGTATTCATTTTTTAACGCAGCAATTTTTTCTTCCGAGCTATTTTCCTGAGCCGCTTCCTTGGTTGCCAAAACGTTTGTCCCAGGCGCTTTCAACGGAATAGCAATTTGCAAGGTAAATTGCACATAGGCAGGCTTCCCATTATAGGTTGCAGGTGTTATTGTTGGCAGGCTTTCAAAAACGCGCTGCGCTTCTTCTTTTAACTCGTTGTAGATAGCATCTGTATACAGTAATCTGAAATCCCCTTCTTTATTTACTTCAAAAAAAACCGTAATAGAACCCGTGTAGTTTTCTTCTGAAACTATCTGCGGGACTTTAAAATTTTCAAAAATATAATGCTGAACGGTTGTATTGAAGCAATTTTCCAACGCGCCAATTTCTACTGAAGCACATTCAGGAAATACCGGAAATTTTTCGAAACTATTAGCTTGTTGTGCATGTAGGTTTACGCAAGCAAACAAAACCAGCATCAAAAATACATTTTTCATTGGGCAGTGGTTAAATAAGGCTGAAAGATACACTTTTTTGAAATGCCCAAAAAAAGAAGAGGCTGTCTAAAAGGTGTACTCATATTGTCAAACTGAGCTTGTCGAAGTTTTAACAGTATTGACTAGCAATACATTTCGACAGGCTCAATGTGACAAATTCATCATTTTGACACTTTTTAGACGATCTCTTGTAATATACCTAATTATTCACTTGAAAATGTATAGGAACCGAATAGGTGACGTTTACCGGAGTTCCTCCCTGACGCCCGGGTTTCATTAAAGGCAATGTTGCAATAACGCGTTTTGCTTCTTGCTCTAACTTTTTATCTGGTGCTTTTGCTTTTATTTCAACAATGTTTCCATGGGTATCTATAGTGAACTGGGTATGTATAGTTTGAATACTACCAGGTTCAAAATAATCGAAATTTCCTGTTTCGAAGCGTTTTCCTATAAACAACTTAATTTTTGAAGACATACAGTCTATTTTCGCAGCATTACCCATAGCTCCTTCACAACCTGGAAATACTGGCACATCTTCTACCCCCATAATATTAGTGGTAACTGGAGGTGTGTTTTTATCTGTACCTTCTGAAACAACAGTTGCAGGTGTTGTTGGAGTGTCACCGGGGATAACGTTGCCTTCTGTAATATCAATATCATTGTTTATTTCAACAAAAGTTTCTGAATTAACGGGTGCTACCTGAGATACTTTTTCTCTTTTAGGTTCCTGCTTAGGTTGCTTTTTGGGAGTAGCGACTTCTTTTTTTTCTACTACAAACGTAGTAGTAGAGATAGGTTCCCACGGAAAATCGCTGGGCACTCTGGCTACATTTTTAGGGACTTCAATTTCCAGTTCCATTACAAAAAAGGTTGCTAACAAACTTACGATTAAACCTACCTGAAAGAAAAGCTTCGAGTTCCACGGAATGTTAATTTGCTTTTTTATAGCTCTTTTACTTGGTACTTTTGTAGTGGTACCACACACATTACTTGATGGTTTCATATTAAATATATTTAGAAGTTATATTAGTATGAAACAAGTGTTGTGCCAAAAAAAATCCCGCTTCGTTTGAAGCGGGATTTATATCGTTACAAAGGGTATGAGTCTAGTTCTCTACCTGGAACAAAATAGGCAAGGCATATATTACACCTACTGCTTTTCCACGTTGCATCCCTGGAGTCATTTTAGGTAGTGCATTTACTACATCTATGGCTTCTGCTTCTAATTTTGGGTGTGGAGCTCGTGCACGAACATCTACTACATTTCCTTTATTGTCAATTTTAAATTGAACAGAAATACGCTGTCTACCATCCAGCCCTAGGTCGTTTGCCAGGTCTGTATTAAATTTTTTCTGAACAAATTTCTGAATTTTTTCAGACATACATTTTTTCTTAGCATTATTGTTTCCTGCGCTCTCACAGCCTGGGTAAACCGGTACATTTTCAATAACAGCAAAAGGTACGTCTTCAATTACTTCTTCTACAACTTCTTCAATCTCTTCAATCTCAACGATTTCTTCTTCCTGATTTGTTTCGGTAGATTCAATAATAGTTTCTTCTACTTCTTCTTCGTCTTCAACTACTTCAATAACTTCTGGAGCTGGCGGCGGTGGCGGTGGCGGAGGTGGTGGTGTTAACTGCTGTGTAATGGGAATATCCTCATCCAGATCATCACCTACGTTTAACTGATCTGAAGCCAAATCACTTTTATCATAGGTTTTCCACTCTATCGCTTGCCAGGCTATAAAAAGCATAAATGCAAGACCGAATAACAAGAAGACAGAGCTCCATTGTTTCATGTCTGCTTTTGGGTTTTTCTTAATTTCCATAATTGAAGTATTAAATCGTTGCTAATTTAAAGAATTTATGCTGTACTTTAAAAAGAAAAGTCACTTTTGATTTTTAAAATAATGCTTTGCCTTGTAAAACACTATGGCTCCCAGAAGAATACCAATACTATTTGCGACTAAATCCAGGAAATCTGAATGTCTTAAAGCTACAAGGCTTTCCTGTAAAACTTCAATTATTATGCCATAAAGAAAGCACGCCACGCCAATTAGCAATAAAGTGTTACCTGTAAGTGTATTGTCATTCTTTTTAAAAAAATACAATGCCCAAACAAACAGTAATACTGCATGGATGCCAATATGCACCACTTTATCCAAAGGAAGCTGGGTGGTCGGGATAGCGCGCCCGGGAATTAAAAACGCAATACTTATTACTACCAAATACACCAGTGCCAGCAGCAACAGTGTTTTAGGCGCCAATAAGTTCTTTATAGGCCGCATCGTCTAAAAGATCTGCAATTTCATCGGTATTGGACATTTTTATTTTCACCATCCATCCCTCTCCATAAGGATCGGTATTTACTTTTTCTGGTTCAGACTCGAGAGAATCGTTAAATTCTATAATCTCTCCAGAAAGCGGTAAAAAAAGGTCTGACACTGTCTTCACAGCTTCTACAGTTCCAAAGACTTCCTCTCTATCCAGAGTTTCGTCTAAGGTTTCAACTTCCACGTACACAATATCGCCCAGTTCGCCTTGAGCAAAATCTGTAATGCCCACAGTGGCAATATCGCCATCGATGCTAATCCATTCGTGGTCTTTTGTATATTTTAGGTTGGCAGGTACATTCATAGTATCTATAATTTTAAGCAGTTTTTTGTTTGTTATTAATTTCCGAAGTTATACCGTAGTGTAAATCCAGAACGTATGGTTGTTTGTGGAAATGCCGTTGAGATGGCATATTCTGAGAACGAATAATCAAAATAGAATAATACTGTCAGGTTTTTACTTAAAGCATAATCTGTAAGGAAGTTTAATCCATAGATAGTTTGCCCAGCGGTTGTCTGGTTATTTTCTATATCCTAATAACTATTGATGGT